>JBILGF010000025.1:0-13911 GCA_044351195.1 Burkholderiales bacterium | reverse complement strand
GCGGCGATCGCCGCGGCGGCATGGTCCTGTGTCGAATAGATGTTGCACGAGGCCCAGCGGATCTTCGCGCCCAGCGCTTCCAGGGTCTGGATCAGCACGGCGGTCTGGATCGTCATGTGCAGCGAACCGGTGATGCGTGCACCACGCAGCGGTTGCTGGCTCTTGAACTCTTCACGGATCGCCATCAGGCCGGGCATTTCGGTCTCGGCGATCGCGATTTCCTTGTTGCCCCATGCAGCGAGGCTCAGGTCGGCTACCTTGAAGTCTTCGATTACGGCGGATTTCAGTACGGCGCTCATCTCGCGCCCCCCTTTCTTTTCAGAAAAAAGTTTGCGAGCGCCGTTGCAGAGACCAGACCGCTTCGAGCCTGGCAATCGACGCGGGCCGGAATCTGGATGATCCTCGGGCCGAAGATTGCTGCAGCGCTCCTCGAAGCGGCCGGAGTGTAACCCAGTTTGAATGGCCGGTTGCAGGGATTCGTGCCTGACTGTTCGTGCCTGACCCGGTCCGCCGGAATCAGCTTCGGTACGCGTGCCGCCTCATGCCGCCGTCGAGTGATGTGCGTTGGCACTGTCGCCGGCCCAGATGGCGTCCAGATCGCGGAAATTCCATGTCTGCGGATTCTCGCGACCGGCGATCCGGTCGACCTCGCCTTTTTTCGACAGGTCGATCACCTCAAGCGGGATGCGCATGTCCGAGTGCGTCGAAAAGAACAGCTTGACCTTCGGCGTGGTCAGCATGGCCTCGTTCTGCTCGGTCACCACGCCCAGCCGGCCCGACGTCATCCGCACCAGCGACCCGACCGGATAGATGCCGACGCTCTTCACGAAGGCCTGGAACACGCGTTCGTCGAGGTGCCCTCGCGTCCACTCGGCCATCCTGCGGATCGACTCGGCCGGATTCCATCCGATCTTGTACGGCCGGTTCGACGTGATTGCGTCATAGACGTCGCAGACGGCCCCCATCTTTGCGTACAGGCTGATCGCGCTGCCCTGCAGCCGATGGGGATACCCGCTGCCATCGACCCGTTCATGATGATGCAGACAGACGTCGAGCGCGACTTCGCCCGCCGTGCCTGCCTCGATCAGCAGGCCGTGGCCGAGCGCCGGGTGCGTCTTCATGACGTCGAACTCGCCATCGGTCAGCTTTCCGGGCTTGTTGAGCATCTCGTGCGGGACCAGCGCCTTGCCCAGGTCGTGCAGCAGGCCGGCGAGACCTGCTTCCTGCAGCTGGCGCGGCTCCAGCCGGAGCTGGCGACCGAGCGAGAGCATGAGTCCGCAGACGGCGACCGAATGCATGAAGGTGTAGTTGTCGGCGGTCTTCAGCCGGGCCAGGCTGACAAGGGCGTCCGGATTGCGTGCGATCGACGCGTCTATCTCGTCGACCAGCATTCGCGCACCCTCGGCATCGATCGCCTTGCCCATCCGGGCTTGCGTGAATATCGAGACGACCGCGTGCCGCGCGTCCTGGCAGATGCGGGCGGCACGGTCGACCTCGGCGGCCATTGCGGTGCGTTCTCGCCGGGGCGCCCCGATGGCGCGGGTGAGTTGGTCGTCGATCTGCCGGTCGATCTCCTCGCGCGTGACGATCGGCTGCACATCACCGGTTGCGGCCGGCGCCACGTCCAGCCCCTTCGAGGCGTCTATCCAGACCTCCGTCACGCCAGCCTCGACGATGCGGGCGACCTCGCTGGCCTGCTTCAGCATGAAACGGGAGCGCCAGAACGGGCGGTCGAACCACGAACCGCAGAACTCGTGCACATGCATGCCTGCACGCAACTGGCTGACCGGGATTCGTTTCAACATGGCGTGTCAGGAAGACAGGTCAGCGGAATACCCTCGTCAACGGCAGGCAGGGCGCTTTCTTGAGCATGCGCGGACGCAGGCGGAGGGCCGCGCGCGTGCTGCAGGCCGGATCCGGGCGTGCATGCAGGAACGCCCCGCAGGGCGGGGCGTTCAGGTTCCGATGTTGCGGCCGGGCCGTGCTCCGGCCCGCCGGTTCACAGGCCGGCGTCGGCTTTCAGTGCAGCGGCCTTGTCGGTCTTCTCCCACGTGAACTCGGGCTCGTTGCGCCCGAAGTGGCCGTAGGCCGCGGTCTTCTCGTAGATCGGACGCAGCAGGTCGAGGCTGTGGATGATGCCTTTCGGGCGCAGGTCGAAGTGCTGCTCGACCAGCTTGGCGATCTTCTCGTCTGCGATCTTGCCGGTACCGAAGGTCTCGACCAGCACGCTCACCGGCCTGGCCACGCCGATCGCGTAGGCCACCTGTACCTCGCACTTGCTGGCCAGCCCGGCGGCGACGATGTTCTTCGCCACATAGCGGCCGGCATAGGCCGCCGAGCGGTCGACCTTCGACGGATCCTTGCCCGAGAACGCACCGCCGCCGTGGCGCGAGTAGCCGCCATAGGTGTCGACGATGATCTTGCGTCCGGTCAGGCCGGTGTCGCCCTGCGGGCCGCCGATGACGAAGCGGCCGGTCGGGTTGATCAGGTAGCGCGCGCCCTTGAGCAGCGCCGCCGGGATCACCGGCTTGACGATCTCCTCGATCACCGCCTCGGTCAGCGGTTCGTGCGAGATGTCGGGGGTGTGCTGGGTCGAGATGACCACCGTGTCGATGCCGACCGGACGGCCATCGACGTACCTGATGGTGACCTGCGACTTGGCATCCGGACGCAGCCAGGGCAGCTTGCCGTTGCGGCGCATCTCGGCCTGGCGTTCCATCAGGCGGTGCGAGTAGTGGATCGGCATCGGCATCAGTTCGGGCGTCTCGTCGCAGGCAAAGCCGTACATCAGGCCCTGGTCGCCCGCGCCCTGGTCGAGGTCCAGGCCCTTGCCTTCATCCACGCCGGCGGCGATGTCGACCGACTGCTGGTCGTAGCACACCAGTACGCCACAGCTCTTGTAGTCGAAGCCGATGTCGGAGTCGGTGTAGCCGATGCGCTGCACCACCTTGCGCGCGACCTGGGCATAGTCGACCTGGGCACTGGTGGTCACCTGGCCAGCCATCACCACCAGGCCGGTATGCACCAGCGTCTCGGCGGCCACGCGGCCGTGCCTGTCCTGCGCCAGGATCGCATCCAGGGCGGCATCGGAGATCGCGTCGGCAACCTTGTCGGGATGGCCTTCCGATACCGATTCAGAGGTAAACAGAAATTCGCTCATTGGGAAACTCGTCTGCTATGAAGGAAAGGGACGCCGGCGCTCGGCGCGCGACCACTCCGGGCGGAAATCGACGGCGGAAACCCCGCCACCCGAGAGACAAGCAAAAAGGGCGTTAGGATATCAGAGTCACCCCGGACCTCGATGCCGATGCCTCTACCTTGCGTTTCCTGATCCGACTGCTTGGCCGCGTGCCGCTGCGCGTGCTGCACGGGCTCGGCGCTGCGCTCGGCTGGCTCGTCTACGCGAGCGACCGCACCTATCGGCATCGGTTGCGCGAGAACCTCGCCCGCTCCGGCGTGGCCGGCCCGCTGCACCTCGCGCGCATCCAGCGCCAGGCGATCGCCCAGGCCGGGCGAGCCATCGCCGAATTGCCCTGTTTCTGGATGCGCCCGCAGGCGACGCTTGCGCGCTGGGTCCGGGTGACCCGGGGCCAGCAGCATCTCGACGCGGCACATGCCCGCGGGCGGGGTGTCCTGATCCTGACGCCCCACCTCGGTGCGTTCGAGATCATGCCGCAGTGGTACGGCCTGGTGCGGCCGATCACCGTCATGTACCGACGGCCGAAACTGGCCTGGCTCGACCCGATCGTGCGCGCGGGGCGCGAGCGGGGGCAGGTGACCCTGGTCGGTGCGGATCTCGGCGGCGTGCGGGCCATGCTGCGTGCGTTGCGCTCCGGGCAGGCCACCGGATTGCTGCCGGACCAGGCGCCGGGCGCCGGGGATGGCGTCTGGGCCGATTTCTTCGGGCGTCCTGCCTACACGATCACGCTGGCGGCGAGACTGGCGCATGCCACCGGGGCGACGGTGCTGATGGCGGTCGGCCGGCGGCTGCCGGCGGCCGCTGGCTTCGAACTCGAGTTTCATCCACTGCCGGACCCGCTGCCCGAGGATCCAGTCCAGGCGGCCCGCGCGGTCAATGCCGCGGTCGAATCGGTGGTCGCGCGCTGTCCCGACCAGTACCTGTGGAGCTACAACCGCTACAAGCAGCCGGCCGGTGCGCCGCCGCCGCCCGAGAGCGGCTGATGGGCACCCGGCTCGCACTGCTGCTGGTCTGGCTGCTGCACTTCCTTCCGTTGCGCATGCTCGCAGCGCTGGGACACGGGCTTGGCGTGCTGCTGTACCTGCTGCCGACCGAACGCCGGCGGGTGGCGCTCGCCAACCTCGCGCTGTGCTTCCCCGACCTCGACGCGCGCGCGAGGCACCGCCTGGCGCGAGCCCATTTCGCCGCGTTCACGCGCAGTGTGCTGGACCGGGGCATCGCCTGGTGGTCCAGCCGCGAGCGACTGCTGCGCGTGGTCACGGTGCAGGGCTGGGAGAACCTGGCCGCGACGAAGGGCCGGCCGGTGGTGCTGCTGGCGCCGCATTTCGTCGGCCTGGACATCGGCGCCCAGCGCCTGGCCGCAGAGCACAGCGCGGTGTCGATGTACAGCCGGCAGAAGAGTCCCGTGTTCGACGCGTTCCTGCTTGCAAAGCGCAACCGCTTCGGTTCGGCGACGCTGGTATCCCGGCAGGAAGGCCTGCGGCCGGTGCTGCGCGCGATGCGCGCCGGCCTGCCGTTGTACTACCTGCCCGACATGGATTTCGGTGCGCGCGATTCGGTGTTCGTGCCGTTCTTCGGCGTGCCGGCGGCCACCCTGCCGACGCTGGCGCGCATCGTGCGCCTGACCGGCGCGGTGGTGGTGCCCTGCATCACCGAGCAGTTGCCGCGCGGTGTCGGTTATCTCGTGCGCCTGTATCCGCCGTGGGAGAATTTCCCCGGCCCGGGCGAGGCCGGCGACATCGCCGGGGCGCGATCCATGAATGCATTCATCGAGGCGCGCGTGGCCGAGATGCCCGCGCAGTATTTCTGGCTGCACAAGCGGTTCAAGACCCGCCCGCCGGGTGAGCCGCCCGTCTACTAGGAGGCAGGACCATGTTCCGAAATCCCGACGAAGATCGCCTGCGTGCGCTGCTGCGCGAGGTGCGTACCATCGCGGTGGTCGGCCTGTCGCCCAGGCCCGACCGTCCGAGCCATGGCGTGTCGCGCTCGATGCAGGGGTTCGGCTACCGGATCGTGCCGGTGAACCCGGGGCAGGCCAGCATCCTGCACGAGCCGTGCTTTGCGACCCTGCGCGACCTGCCCGAGGCCGTTCTGGCACAGGTCGACCTGGTCGACGTGTTCCGTCAGTCCGATGCGGTCGCGGGCATCGTCGACGATTGCATCGCGCTGGGCCTGAAGCGTCTCTGGCTGCAGGACGGGGTGATCGATGAAGCGGCCGCGCAGCGCGCGACGCAAGCCGGGATCGAAGTGGTGATGGATCGCTGCATCTACCGCGACTACGTACAATTGCTGCGATGAAGCTCGCGTTCACCAAGATGCACGGCGCCGGGAACGACTTCGTCGTGATCGACGCCACCCGGGACCCGGTCGCATTCGACCGCGCGGCCTGGCAGCGTATCGCCGATCGCCACCTCGGCATCGGCTGCGACCAGATCCTGGTCGTCGAGCCGCCGCGGCTGGACGGCACCGATTTCCACTATCGGATCTTCAATGCCGACGGCGGCGAGGTCGAGCAGTGCGGCAACGGCGCGCGCTGCTTCGTGCGTTTCGTGCACGACAAGGGCCTGACCGGGAAGCGCGAGATCCGCGTCGGCACCCTGGCCGGCATCATCGCGCCGCGGCTGGAGGATGATGGCCGCGTGACGGTCGACATGGGTGCCCCGCGGCTCGAGCCGGCCGACATCCCGTTCGTCGCCCCGGCCCGTGCCGACGTCTACCTGCTCGATCTCGAGGGCGGTGCAGTCGAGGTGTCGGCCGTGTCGATGGGCAACCCGCACGCGGTGCAGGTCGTGGCCGATGTCGATGCCGCGCCGGTGGTGGTGCAGGGGGCGTTGATCGAATCGCATCCGCGCTTTCCCAGGCGCGTGAATGCAGGGTTCATGCAGGTGGTGGACCGCACGACCGTGCGCCTGCGGGTCTACGAGCGCGGGGCGGGCGAGACGCTCGCCTGCGGCACGGGTGCCTGCGCGGCAGTGGTGGCCGGCAACCTGCGCGGGCTGCTCGATGCGCAGGTCGATGTGCATGTGCGCGGCGGCGTGCTCACCATCGCCTGGGACGGCGAGGGCACGCCGGTGCGCATGACCGGGCCGGCAGTCACCGTGTTTGAAGGTACGATCGAGGTCTGAGCAGGCGAACGGCCCCGGGCAGTCGACTCGACATCCAGCCGCGCCAGCAGCCGTGCAACTCGCCCAGGCGATGGAAAAGGACAGGGGAAGGGATGAAAGAACGGATCACGCCAGAAGAGGTCGTCA
Source organism: Burkholderiales bacterium (assembly GCA_044351195.1). GTDB lineage: Bacteria > Pseudomonadota > Gammaproteobacteria > Burkholderiales > CAIKXV01 > CAIKXV01. The sequence goes on along the minus strand of JBILGF010000025.1, from coordinate 7,461 downwards.
CCTTCCTGAAGGACAACCCCGGGTTCTTCGAACTCTACCCGGACCTGATGGCGAACCTGTTCATCCCGCATCCGCATGGCGGGCGGGCGATACCGATCTCCGAGCGCCAGGTGATCGCCCTGCGCGACAAGAACCGGCTGCTCGAGACCCGGCTGGCCGAACTCATCGGTTTCGGCGAACAGAACGACGCGATCAGCGAGAAACTGCACCGGTTGACCCTGGCGCTGATCGCCGCACCCGATGCACCGGCGGCGATCCATGCGGCTCGACACCACCTCGTCGAGGATTTCTCCGTGCCGCATGTCGAGTTGCGCCTGTGGGCACCGGCGGCGCCGGAGGCGACGCCGTCGATCGAGTATTCGCCGGTCAGCGAAGAGGCGCGCGTGTTCGCCGGCAGCCTGACCCAGCCCTACATCAGTGCGCGTGCGATGTTCGACAGCGCCGCCTGGTTCGGAGCCGACGGCGAGCGCCTGCATTCGTTCGCATACATCCCGCTGCGCACGCAGCAGGCGTTCGGGCTGCTCACGCTGGCGAGCGAGGATGCACGACGTTTCTACCCCGAGATGGGCACGCTCTACCTGAAGCGGCTCGGCGATACGGTGGCCGCGGCGCTGGGACGGAGCCTTGCCGGCTGAACGGCGCCGCGCGCGGCCAGTGCCCGGGCCAGGGCGGGCGAACCCCCCGGCCCCGGAGCAGCGGCCGGTCGATCCGGGCGTGAGCCTGGAGCCCGACGTCGGGGAGACGGCACGCGCGCTCTCGCCTGCGGCGCAGGCGTTGCTTGCCCGTTTCGTCGAATACCTCGCGGCCGAGCGCAGGCTGGCGCGGCTTTCGGTCGCCGCCTACGAGTACGACGTGGTCCGTCTGCTGCGCCTCGCCGGCGATACCGCGCTGGCCGGCCTCACCGCGCAGGACATCCGTCGCTATGCCGGCCGCCTGCACGGCCAGGGCCTTGATGGCCGCTCGATCGCGCGCCTGCTGTCGGCCTGGCGCGCGTTCTTCCGCTGGCTGGTGCGCGAACGCCTGTCGGGCGCGAACCCTGCACTCGGCGTGCGGCCGCCGAAGTCCGGCAAGCGCCTGCCGAAGGTGCTGTCCCCGGACGAGGCTGCGCAACTGCTGTCCGGTGAGGTCGAATCGCCTGCGGATGCGCGCGACCTTGCGATGCTCGAGCTGCTCTATTCGTCGGGGTTGCGCCGGGCGGAGCTGGTCAGCCTGGACCTGGGCGACGTGCGCAGCGCCGATGCGCTGGTCAGGGTCACCGGCAAGGGCAGCCGCACGCGCGAGGTGCCGGTGGGACGGCAGGCGTTGCTCGCGCTCGAGGCCTGGCTGCAGGTGCGGCCACTGATGGCGAAGCCCGGCTGCGCGGCACTGTTCGTTGGTGCGCGCGGAGACCGCATCGGAGACCGCATGGTGGCGACCCGGGTGGAGCAATGGGCACGGCGGCGCGGCCTCGCGCAGCACCTGCATCCGCACATGCTTCGCCATTCGTTCGCCTCGCACGTGCTCCAGTCGAGCGGCGACCTGCGCGCGGTACAGGAGATGCTCGGGCACGCGAGCATCTCGACCACGCAGATCTACACGCATCTCGACTTCCAGTACCTCGCGAAGGCGTATGACGCGGCGCATCCGCGGGCGCGCATCGGCAAGGCGCCGAAGCAGGTCGCCCCCGGTTAGTTCCACGGTAGTGCCCCGGTGGTACGCGCATGGCGCCTGCCGCGCCGGCGCGTGTTTCCGCAAGCGTGCATCACCGTGCCAGTGCAATGCCCAGCCCTGCTTGAAGCCTTAAAGATGCAACTGAGTGGCGCAAAACTGTTGCATAAACGAACGGATGGATGCAATCTCTGTCATTCACTGGCAACCCACTCGAGATGATGCAGGCTCTCCTTTCGCGAAGACATGCCTTCCCAGGTCGTGTAACCGGCGCCACCCGGACGGTGGGAGTGCTCACCGTCGATGACCCGGCGCAACTGATGCGCATCCACGAGCCTTCGGTAAACGCAGTCGTGTGGCGCCGCACTCCGGACGCACCGGTCCTGCAGGCCTGGAGCGACGCCTGTCCATCGGGTTCCGCAGTGGTGGCTGCGATCGTTCGTCCGGGAGGAACTGGTGCCGAAGCGGCGTGCGCGCTGGAAGCGTTCGGTGCGTTCGCCTCGGACGTGCTCATGTTGTCGGGCCTGCTGTCGCAGGTCGCCGGGTGCGTCGAAGTGCGCGCCCGCATGGTCCATGTCGACGATGACCAGTGCAGGCTGTTCCATGTCGACGAGCCGGCGCTGCGCATCCTGTCGACCTATGTCGGGCCGGGGACACAATGGGTGGACGACGGGTCGGTACGGCGCGAGCGGCTGGGCACCGGCGGTGTTTCTGCCGACGCCTTCCACCGGGAACTGCTGATTCCGGGCGCGGCCGTGTACCAGGCTCGCGCCGGGTGGGTCTGCCTGCAGAAGGGGGATGCCTATCCGGGGGCACGCGGGCGGGCGATCGTGCACCGATCGCCGCCGATCGAAGGTACCGGGGTCAGCCGGCTGCGCCTGACGCTCGAACCCGCCGGCTACTGCCGCCATGGCCCGCCGTGAACCACTGCGCGCGGGGTCTTCCGCCGCATGCCGCCGGCGACGGTAAACTGACGCCAGCCTGCGCATGCCGGGCCGGTACCGCTGTCGCTGTCGCGGTGCGGCACCAGGGCCCTCGGCTCAGAAGCGCGGCCTGTGCGGCCAGAACGGATCCCGCCAGCCGTAGGCCGGACCCCACGGACCCCAGCCCGGGCCCTGGAAGCTCAGTGCCCGCATCGACTCCTCGAACCGCACGACATCCAGATGCACACTTTGCATGTAATCGATCACCGGGTCGGGCACGCCCTGCTCGCGCAGGTTCGCCAGCGCGCTTGCCGGCAGTCGGTAGACGGCGCGGCTGCGCTGCATGCGCTCGATGATCTGCTGCGCAGGCTCGCCTGCCCTGGCCGCTGCGACGATCTCCGCGAGCGACGGTGGCGGCGGCAGCGGTTCGCCGAGGGTGGCGCAACCGGCGAGCGCGAAAACCGCCGCCGCGACGGCGGTGCGGGCGAGCCTGCCGCGCAGGGTGGAACGGTGTGCCATCGCCATCAGGGGTCTCCTTGTGCCTGGCCGCAGGCGGACGCCGGATCACGGCGCGCATGAGCGCGATGCGCAGCCATATCCTGCCGTCGGACGGTCGCCGTTGCCGGATCGCGCTCGGGTTTTCCTTCATCCTGCACGCGTTGGCGCTCGCCTGCATGGTCCTGCTGCACGTTCAGGCCCCGCAGCGGGTCGACCCGCCGCCGCTCGAGGTCGTGATGGTGACGCTGCCGCCGCTGCCGCAATCCGTGCCACGGCCGGAGCCCGTGCGCCCGCCGGTTGCGCCGGCTGTGCCGCCACCGCGGGCGGCACCCGTGATCGCGCCGGCACCGGCACCGTCGGCACTCGAATCGCCACCGGTGGCGAATGTGCAGGCCCCGCCGCCCGCCGCTGCGCCTGCACCCCAGGCGCTCGCACCCGCGCTCGATGCCACCCCACGTCCGGCAGCGCCCTCCGGCGCAGCGCCCGTCGTCCCGGCCAGCGCCCCGGCGGTACCCGCCGCGCGCCCCACCCCGCTGGTGCCGCCGTCCTTCGATGCCGATTACCTGCACAATCCGACGCCCCGCTACCCGCCGGCTGCAGCCCGGTTGCGCGAGAGCGGCCGGGTCCTGCTGTCGGTTGCGGTCAGCGCGGCCGGGTTGCCGGAACGGGTCGAGGTCGCCGCCACCAGTGGCTCGCCGCGCCTCGACCAGGCAGCCATCGAGACGGTGAAGCGCTGGCGATTCGTGCCGGCGCGCCAGGGTGACAAGCCAGTCGCGGCCTCGGTCACCGTTCCCCTCGTGTTCAGACTCGACGAGTAGATGCCATGAATGAAACCATGAACGCAGCCGCCGCCGGCAACCTCGCCGGCAGCCATCCCTACGGGCTCGCCGCGGCACTGGGGCAGGCCGATGCGGTCGGCCTGTTCGTGTTCCTGCTGCTGGCGGCGATGTCGATCGCGAGCTGGTACTACATCGCGGCCAAGTCGATCGAGCAGCTCGCGCTGCGCCGCGCTGCCCGGCAGACACCGGATGCCTTCTGGAGCGCCCCGGATCTCGCGGTGGCCGAACGCGATGCACGCGACCGGGCCGGCGATCCGTTCGCCGCGCTGGCACTGGCCGGCGTCGAAGCCTCGCGCGCCCACGCCGCCAGCACGCGCACGCTGGGTGCCGCCTGCGACCTGTCCGACTTCGTCACGCGTGCGCTGCGCCAGTCGATCGTCGCTACCACGGCGCGGCTGGAGGCCGGGCAGACCCTGCTTGCATCGGTGGGCAGCACCGCGCCGTTCATCGGGCTGTTTGGCACGGTATGGGGCATCTACCATGCGCTGGTGGCGATCAGCCAGTCGGGCCAGGGCACGCTCGACAAGGTCGCAGGTCCGGTGGGAGAGGCACTGATCATGACCGGGGCCGGACTCGCGGTGGCCATCCCGGCCGTGCTCGGCTACAACATGTTCGTGCGCGCGAACCGGCTGCTGCTGGCCCAGCTCGATGGCTTCGCCCATGACCTGCATGCGGCGCTGGCGGTCGGTCCGGGGGCGCCGTCCGGGTCATCCGTCGCGCCCCGCGCGGCCTCGCCTGCCCGGCCTTCGTCGCAGGCGGCGTGATGGCTTTCGGCGGATTCCACGGGTCGACCGACGCGCAGCCGATGGCCGAGATCAACACCACGCCGTTCGTGGACGTGATGCTGGTGCTGCTGATCATCTTCATCATCACTGCGCCGCTGCTGACCCACTCCATCCGGATCGACCTGCCGCAGGCGCGCAGCCAGGCGAGCCCGGAGAAGCCGCAGACGATCACGCTGGCGATCGATGCGCGCGGTGCGCTGTTCTGGGAAGGCGAGACGGTGGTGCCCGGGGCGCTGGCCACGCGGCTGGCCGAGGCCGCTGGCCGGCAACCGCAGCCGGAGCTGCACCTGCGTGCCGACCGCGACACGCGCTACCAGGTGCTGGCCGAGATCATGGCGCAGGCGCGGCTGGCCGGCATCGCCCGCATCGGATTCGTGACCGACCCTTCGGTACCGCCGACCCCGGCCACGCCGCGCAACTGAATTGCGCTTCGCAGCGCAACGTGGTTTCATCCCGCCTCCCTGCGGGTCAACAGGAGCGAACGATGCAGCCCTCTTCCGGTCACGACGTGCATCCGCACCCTCATCCGCACCCCCATCTGCAGCCAGACCCGAGCACTGATGCGCACGGTCATCCGCCCGAAGCCGCCTCGCTGTTCCTCGCAGGAAGCCGCGAACGGCTGATCGCCGCGTTCGCCGTGGCCGCCGTGCTCTGGGCACTGGTCTGGTGGGCGCTCGACTGACGCCGGCCCGGCCTTCCCTTAACCCACGCCTCTGCTGACATGCGCTCGCCCAACGCTTCCATCCGCATCGACAACCTGACGGTGGCCTACGACCGGCATCCGGCCGTGCACCACCTCTCGGGGGCGTTCGAGGCCGGTTCGATGACGGCGATCGTCGGTCCCAACGGGGCTGGCAAGAGCAGCCTGCTGAAGGCGATCGTCGGTTTGATCCGGCCCGCCGAGGGCAGGGTCGATCTCACCGGGGCGCTGCCGCACGACATGGCCTACCTGCCGCAGCAGGCCGAGATCGACCGCCAGTTCCCGATCTCGGTGCTCGACACCGTGGCGATGGGGTTCTGGCGGCGCCGCGGAGCGTTCGGCACGATCGATCGGTCCATGCGTGCGACCGCGCGCGACGCCCTCGCAGCGGTCGGCCTGCGCGGCTTCGAATCCCGGCCGATCGGCACGCTGTCCGTCGGGCAGTTCCAGCGCGTGCTGTTCGCCAGGGTGATGGTGCAGGATGCGCCGGTCATCCTGCTCGACGAACCATTCAACGCGATCGACACCCGCACCACCGAAGACCTGCTCGACCTGGTGCGCCGCTGGAGCACGGAGCGTCGCACCATCATCGCGGTGCTGCACGACCTCGACCAGGTACGCCGCAACTTCCCCGAGACGCTGCTGATCTCGCGCGAGCGCATCGGCTGGGGCGCCACCGGGGACACACTCACCGCCGAGAACCTGCTGCGGGCGCGCCAGATGTCGGAAGCGTGGGACGAAGCTGCCCCGCTGTGCGACGTCCATCCCGGGCAGCCCTGAGCGAACATGTTCGATCCCTACGCACTGCTGCTACTGCCGTTCATCGAGTATGGTTTCATGCGCCGCGCGCTGGTCGCCTGCTTCGGGCTGGCGATCGGCTGCGGTCCGATCGGCGTGTTCCTGATCCTGCGCCGGATGAGCCTGGTCGGCGATGCGATGTCGCATGCGGTGCTTCCGGGTGCCGCGATCGCCTTCCTGATGTTCGGCTTCTCGCTCACCGCGATGACCATCGGCGGCTTCCTGGTCGGGCTTGCGGTCGCGCTGCTCGCCGGTTCGGTGACGCGGCTGACGCCGCTGCGCGAGGACGCCAGCTTTGCGGCACTGTTCCTGATCTCGCTCGCGCTGGGCGTCACGCTCGTGTCGTCGCAGGGCAGCAGCGTCGATCTGATGCATCTGCTGTTCGGGGCCATTCTCGCGGTGGACAATCCGGCGCTGCTGCTGATCGCCGGGATCGCCACGGCCAGCGTGCTCACGCTGGCCGTGATCTTCCGCGCGCTGGTGATCGAATGCCTCGATCCCGGCTTCCTGCGCTCGGTGCAGGGTGGCGGGGCACGCTACCACTTCCTGTTCCTGGTGCTGGTGGTGCTCAACCTGGTGGCCGGCTTCCAGTCGCTGGGCACCCTGATGACCGTCGGCCTGATGATGCTGCCGGCGGCCAGCGCGCGCTTCTGGACCGCAGGTATCGGCCCGATGCTGGTCTTCTCCGCGTGTTCGGCCTTCGCCTGCGGTTATGTCGGCCTGCTGGTGTCCTACCACCTGAACCTGCCCTCCGGGCCGTCGATCATCCTCACGGCCGGGGTGCTGTACGTGTTCTCGGTCGTCTTCGGCCGCCATGGCGGTCTCGTTTCGAACTTCCTGCGTGCTCCGCACTTCCAGCGCTGACCTGGCGCTGGTTGCGGTGATGCGCGATTCCTGCGGGGATTCGCCCATGGATCATCATCCTGTCCTGCCGTCCTCACCTGCCCGGCGCCGTACCCTCGCGGCAGCCGTGGCCAGCGCGCTCCTGCTCGCCGGATGCGGCCCCGGCGGCGATGCCGGCACTGCAGCGGACGCGGGCAAGTCCCCGGCGCCGCCGCCGGGACCTGCCGCGCCGCCGAAGCTGTCCGTGGTTGCCACCTTCACCATCCTCGCCGACCTGGTCGCGAACGTCGGTGGCGACCGGGTTTCGGTCTCGACGCTGGTCGGCCCGGACAGCGATGCGCACGTGTTCTCGCCCACGCCCGCTGCGGCGAAGACGATTGCCAGTGCACAGCTGGTATTCGTCAACGGCCTGGGGTTCGAGGGCTGGA
>JBILGF010000304.1:0-4467 GCA_044351195.1 Burkholderiales bacterium | reverse complement strand
GATCGCCGACACGCAGGACAATCCGGGTGCCGGCGGCACCGGCGACACCACCGGGATGCTCGTCGCCCTGATCCGCAACGGCGCGCGCCGCGCCGTGCTCGGATTTTTCTTCGATCCTGAATCGGCAGCGGCAGCCCACGCGGCTGGCGAGGGCGCCGACGTCACCCTGGCGCTGGGCGGGCGCTTTGGTCCCGAAGGCTGCGACCCCTGCGTGGCCATGTTCCATGTCGAACGATTGGGCGATGGGCGGTTCACCACCACGGGCCCGTCGGTCGGTGGTCGCCAGGTCGACCTCGGCCCGATGGCGCTGCTGCGCGTCGGCGGGCCGGATGGCGTGGGCGTGGTGGTCACCACGAAGCGGATGCAGGCCCATGACCAGTCACCCTTTCGCCACCTCGGAATCGAACCCTCCGAGCAGAAGATTCTCGTGCTCAAGAGTACGGTTCACTTCCGCGCCGACTTCCAGCCGATCGCCGAGACCGTGCTCGTGGCGCTGGCACCAGGCGGCCACGTCGTGGACACCACCCGCTATCCCTTCCGACGGCTGCGGGCCGGGGTACGACTGTTTCCGCTGGGACCCGGCTTCGTGCCGATGGCCGTGCCCGCCCGCTGAGCGCGCGCGCGTGGCAAGCCGGACCGGGACGAGGATCGCGACCTACCGCGAAGGCGGCAGCGCGAAATCGTTCTCTGTCGCGGGCCAGCGCAGGTACTCGGTACGCATGCCCTTGCCGACCTGTACCTTGCGCACCTGCTCGCGGCCTTCCGAGGTCGCGGTCACGGTATAGGTGCCAGCCGGCAGCATCGCCAGCAGCACGGGACCGGTGTCGGCCTGGTCCAGCACCACCGTACCCCTGGCGTCACGGACCTTCACGTCGACCCCCGCGAGGTAGTTGCCGGCGGTCAGCGTGAACACGAGTTTGAGCGAGTGGCCCTTCTCCTGCGCCGCGAGCGCTTCGATCTCTGCGCTACGCGTACCGCCGGCCACCCAGGACACCTGTCCGGACTTGCCCTGCTGGAGCGTCACCTGCGGCTGCGCGGCGATGCTCCCGCCGACAAGCGCCGCCACCAGCACGGCCCATCGCATGCGATTGTTCATTCCAGCCTCCTTGCGATCGTTCGTCCCCGTGTTCCGATCACCCGCCGTCGCGTGCCGTCCCGCACACCGCGAACGCCGTCGCCAGATATACCTTTGCCGCCGTGCACAGGTCGTCGATGTTCACATGCTCGCCCACCGCATGCATCTGGCCGCCCTTGACGTCCGGGTGGCTGCGGCCGCCAGGCCCGTAGCACAGCGTGGGCACGTTGTAGCTGCTCAGGTGCACCGCGTCCGCCCCTGGCCGCCGGATGATGAACTTCGAGTCGGCGCCGACGACATGACGATGGGCCGCCATCACCACCTGGCTGATCAGCGGCGTCTCGCCGATATCGGTCGGCGGATCGCTGACATAGGCATCGAGGATCGGCTCTTCGCACCTGCGCGCTTGCGCGAACGCGCGCAGCACTGGCCGCAGCGACCGTTTCAGGTCGTCGGTGGTGGTGCCGGGGATGGTGCGCACGTCGAGGTACAGGCTGCATTCCCACGGGTTGCGCGACACCCGCCACGGCAGGCCGCCGCGGATCGCCGCGAAGGTGACGTTCGGACGCTCGCCCATGTACTCATGGCTCTCGCTGTACTGCTTCGCCCAGTCGAACAGCATCGACTGCAGCACGTGCATCTCGTTGATCGCGTTCACCACCACCGGCCGGTTCGACCACGCCGAATGGCTCATCGTGCCGGCCACCGTGATGCGGAACCAGGTGACGCCCATGTTCGCGGTCGACACCTGCAGCGTGGTGGGCTCGCACAGCACGCCATAGTCGGCGGTGACGCCATGGGTGACCATGAAGCGGGTGCCGATGCCGTAGCCCGATTGCGCCTCGGAGCGGAACTCCTCCACCTGGCACTTCTCGGTCTCGCCCACCACGCCGCCGTAGAGCACGTCGCCTTCCAGTTTCACGCCGGCCCTGGCCAGCGCCTCCATCGCCACCATCGCCGAAGCAAGGCCGCTCTTCATGTTGTTCGCACCCAGGCCCCAGATCCACCCGTCGCGCACGATCGCCTTCGGCTTGAAGCCCTCGCCCGGCAGGTAGTCCTCGTCGCCGTCGGACGAGGTGTCCATGTGGCCGGTGAACAGCAGGTTGCTGCCGCGGCCGGTGCCCGACAGCACGCCGATCGCGTTCGGCCGGCCGGGGCTGACTTCCTGCAGGTAGGAACGGATACCCGAGCGCTGCAGGCGCGCGACGATGTACTCGGCCAGTGCGGCTTCGCGGCCGGTCGGGCTGCAGATGTCGACCATCTCGACCAGGGTGTCGCGGACCGCTTCCGGGGTGATCAGCGCGGCTGCGCGCGCATGGTCGGGATGATCGAACATCGTATCCTCCTGCAGGTGTGTCGTGCCCGGGACCCGGGCCTCAGCCTTCGACCTTCATGCCGACTTCCTCGGCGAGCTTGCGGGTGCGGATGATGTAGTCGCGCACGAACGCGTCGAAGACCTGCGGGGTCGACGATACCGGCTCGGCACCGAAGGCGCTGAAGCGCTCGCGCACGTCGGGCAGTGCCAGGACACGCGCCATCTCCTTCGACACCCGTTCGCGGATCGCCAGCGGGGTGGCGGCCGGCGCGAGCACGCCGAACCAGTCCTCGCTCTCGTAGCCGGGCAGGCCGGCCTGGGCCAGCGACTGCAGGCCAGGCATGTATTTGGTACCCGCGAGCGAACTGCTGACCAGGATCTGCAGCTTGCCTTCACGCGCGAGCGGCAGTGCATTGGGACCAGGCGCGAATGCATAGAGCACGCGGCCGTTCATCGCATCGTTCACCGCTTCCGGCGTGCCCTTGTAGGCGACATGGTCGGCCTTGATGCCGGCCAGGTGCGCGGTGGCGGCCGCATGCAGGTGCGCCGTGCTGCCGACGCCCGCCGAACCGTAGACGATGCCCTGCGGCTGCGCCTTCGCGAAGGCGATCAGGTCCTTCAGGGTCTTGAAGCCACGCGCCGGCGACACCACCATGAAGCTTGGCGAGCGCGCCGTCTGCCCGACGCCGACGAAGGCCTTCAGCGGATCGTAGGGCAGCTTGGGATCGATCGCCGAGCGCACGCCGAACGCACTCGGGACCGCGAGAAAGGTATAGCCATCGGGCTTCTGCCCGGCCACGTACTGCGCGGCAATCACGCCGCCAGCCCCGGCCCGGTTCTCGACCAGCACCGGCGAGTTCCAGGCTTCGGTCATGTACTTGGCGATGATCCGGGTGACCACGTCGGTACCCCCGCCAGCGGTGGCCGGGATGATGAAGCGGATCGGCTGCGCAGGATAGCCCGCGGCCGGGTCCGGCTGGGCGAGCACGGTGCCGGCGCCCGCCAGCAAGGCGCATGCGACTGCAGCAACCAGCGTGCGGCGCGGCAGGTTCGAAGGGCGGGACGGTGAATGACGGTTCATGGCAATCCTCGACGGTAGGGTGGGCGGCACAACGAACGGTAACGGATCCGGATTTCAGCAAGAACGGTGCCGGGGCAGGCGCGTATCGATGGCCTGCCCGAGGGGTCAGGGCACATACACCCACAGATCAAGCATCACCACCGCGCCCGGCACGGCGAGCACCGGCACCTCGATCGCCGAGAACGGCAGGTAGTGGCCCGGCAGATGCTTCTGCCATGCACGCCACGCCGGGTGGAAGCCCGACAGCGCAGTATGGAACTGCTGCGCACGCACGGTGTTGGCGAGCGAGGTGCCCGCCTTGCGGCAGATCGCCTCGGCCTGCTCTAGGATACGGTTCATCTGCAGTTCGGCCGGCGTGCCGAACCAAGGCTGGCGCGGATCGATACGCACGTCCGGCGCGAGCGCACCGCGTTCATCGACCGCCATCAGGCCGGACAGGAACAGCAGATCACCGGCGCGCACCGCCTGCGGATGGCCGGCGAACGCGGTCGGCACGCCAGCGTCGATCACCTTCTTCTTCGTGCGTCCGCCATTCTTCAGGCTGATCGTGTTGATCTCGATGCGTCCGGTCTCGCAGATGAAGCCCGGGTTGGATGTCGTGATGATGGTGGTGGCCGGGATGTCGCCGCCGAACTGCCCGGCCCAGACCTCGTTGAACGCCGGTACGTCATCGATGTCGCGCAGGTAGACCTGCGCCTTCACCACGTCGGCCAGCGCATTGCCGACCACCGCCAGCGCCGGCTTGAGCTTGCGTTCGATGGCGAAGCCGGCCTCGAGCTTGATCGGCGTGCCCTTCCACAGGTGACCGGCCGGCATGCGCGCAGCCGGGTCGAGCGGACCTTCCTCGGTCTTCAGCGCCTCCGAGGTCTGCCCGGCGATGAACACATGGTCGCCACAGGTGAGCACCGGGCTGTAGCCCGAGGTCGCATGCACCGGCAGGTTGGCGGGGCGGTGCTGGGTCGGCGCAAAGCCACTGTCGGTGGCCACCGCCATCAG
>JBILGF010000303.1:0-4480 GCA_044351195.1 Burkholderiales bacterium | reverse complement strand
GCGAGTATCTGTACGAGATCGATCCACAGTTTGATGACGAGCGCGCGTCTCGCGGAAGGTTTGAAGCTCATATGGTGAGTGCTGAATGCCAGGACATCTTCGCAGGTGCGGAATGCATGGAGTTAGTTCGCAGAAAAGAGGCTGCGGGTAAGCGCACTCTTAACACATCCTTTGGTGACCGTGCATGAAGCCCAACCAGTGCATCGAGGGGACGGCTGGCATGTTGATAGACAGAAGTTCTGTAATGATTGGCAACTGCCGTAGCATTAAATTTTCACTTATAAAGTTGTAACTATAAATGCTTAAGGGAATGTATGGATGCAAAGTACTTTCTTGTTGTAACCACACTAATGATGGTGGGTTGTACTGACTACAAAGGTACTACAGTTAATCCGGCCGAGTGCATAAGCCACGTTGAGGTTGGGAAAAATGATGTAGTTCGATTCACGAGAAGCTATATTTGTGATGATGAGTACTGTAGAAGTTATAAGTTTAATAGCGCTGGTGTTTGTGAAGCACTTTTTTTTCGCAAGTTAAAGTAGTATTAAGCAAGGTCTGTTTAACCACCCGCTTTGCGGCGTAACGATGCGATTATGTGAGCGCGCGGACGGACGCGGCGGCAATGATGCCGCAGGCAGACCTTCCCTAATGTTGCTTCGCCCGCAGCGTACTCAACGCCCTTCAAACAGTTCGATAATCTTTGGAAGGTCGTCACCTACCGCTGTCTGATCCTTGGTGCAGGGGGGATAGGTTCACGCCCGAGCGTAGATCCTAAGCCAGTTGGATCAGAGGTTGAATCTGACCTCCAATCGGGCCTGGCCGCACGCCCTGATTCACGCTGACAGCCTCGGTCAGCCCTCGAATACTGGCGCAATGGCCTTCATTGAGACAGCACGCAGTTGCGCGCCGGTTACGCTGCGGGCGTCGGGGCGGCCTGTCACGGCCGCTCACGTCGCGCTGCTGCAATCGCGGCTTGCGTTCCCTCGCGAGGTGTTCGTCACTCTGGTCGAGCCCCTGATCGAGGGGCTTGCGGAACGTGTGCCGTCGGCTCGCCATCGTGATGCGGCGATGGAGCCTCCGGTCGCGCACCCTCTCTTGCGTTCGGTGCAATTTGCGCTTCGCGCCCTTGCCGCTCGCCGGGACCGGATTCTCCCCCCGAACGCGCCGCCCGAGCGGGTGGGCGAACTGGCGCACCGCTGGACCTACGCCGTGCTGGTGTCCGCCTTGCTGCGCGATGCACAGGCTCTTGGCTCTGGTGTTCCTGCACTCCAGTACCAAGACCTCGTGCCCGATCTGGGCCGCGCCTGGATCGGCGAGGATCCCGCCGTGAGCCTCGCGCTTGCCGACGTGCTGGCCGGTCGTGCGGGTAAGGACAGTCCGATCGCGGCGATCCTCGGGGAAGTCGTCTCCACCCGCTCTGGCTTGGAGGCTCGTTCCGATACCGCGAAGAGGGATCGCCATGCACCGGACATCGATCCGAGGTCCGTACCGGTCACGGAGTCGGTGCAGGCGGCATCTCCGTCTGGAGCACTTGCGCGCCCTGTCGCGCCGGCTTCCTTTTCTGAGCAGCCAGCTGCCGAGTTCTTCGACTGGCTGAGCGATGGGGTGGCTCGTGGGTCTGTCGAGATCAATACCCGCACGGCACTGGTCCATCACGTTCCCGAAGGCCTGTTGCTCGTGTCTCCGGGCATCTTCTGGTCCTTCCTGGCATGGCAGGGTGCCGACGCGAACTCCCAGGAGGCCCTGAAGCGTCTGCAGCGCTCCGTCCTCAAAGCCGGATGGCACCTTGTCGGGGCCGACAGGGCGAGCGTGCTCGGCTACGCATGGACCAGGAAGGGCAAGGCGACAACCAGAGTGCACGGGATCGTCATCGAGCAGCCGCAGCGCCTGGTCGACCCGCTGCCACCGATCAACTCGCGACTCGTGCGGATCGAGGTCGCTGGCGGCGCCAGACCGTGAGCGCACCCCTCGAAGGTAGGTTGCGCGGTGCGCACGAACTCGTCTCGGCCAGCGTGTCGTTGGCGGCGGCTGGCGCCGTGCTGGTCGCGCCCGGCTGGCTGTTGCTGAGTCCGCCCTTGCAGGTTGGGCTGGCTGCAGCGCTGCTCGGCCATGCCGCCTGGCGAGGCGGGCAGGGTGCCCGTACGCTCGCCTACCGGCGCAGCCTGCGGCGGCTGCGCGGGTTCGCGATGAACTCGGCTTCGATACCGTGGTCGGCGCATCGGCTCTACCTCGGTCGCGGCTTCCGGTGGGACCAGCGCCATACCCAGCGGCTCTTCGAGGCCCGGCAGCCCGCGAACCAGAGCCTTATGGAGCCCTCGCGGTGGGCACGCTTGCTGCCATGGTCTGCGTCTTCTGCCGAGGCGCCTGCCGGTCTCGGCGGCGATCCGGCCCTGCACGGCGTCGAGCCCGACGAGTCCGACATCTGGATGGACCTCTCCGAGCGGGTCGGCCATACCCTGGTGCTGGGCACCACGCGGGTGGGCAAGACGCGGCTGGCCGAACTGCTGATCACCCAGGACATCCGCCGGGGCGAGGTGGTCATCGTCTTCGACCCCAAGGGCGACGTGGACCTGTTGCGGCGCGTCTACGCCGAGGCGGAGCGCGCCGGGCGGGCCGACGCCTTCTTCATGTTCCACCTCGGCCACCCCGACATCTCGGCCCGCTACAACCCGGTGGGCAGCTTTTCGCGCATCACCGAGGTCGCCACCCGCATCGCGGGGCAGCTGCCCTCAGAGGGGCAGTCGGCCGCCTTCAAGGAGTTCGTCTGGCGCTTCGTGAACGTCATGGCCCGGGCGCTGGTGGCGCTGGGACGCACGCCCGATTACGAGGCGATCAACCGCCATGCCTCCGACATCGAGCCGCTGCTAGTGGACTACTTCGAGCAGTGGCTGGACCGGGAGCCGGCGGCGGCCGGCTGGCGGGACGAGCTCGAGCGTCAACCTATCGACAAGAAGAGCCTGGACAAGGGGCTGCAGTCGCGCGGGCTGCGGGCGGTGAGCCTGGTGGAATTCGCTCGGCGGCGACGCCTGTACGACCCCATCGCCCACGCGCTGGCCTCCACGCTTGCCTACGAGAAGAGCCACTTCGACAAGCTGGTGGCCTCGCTGCTGCCCCTGATGGAGAAGCTCACGACCGGCCGCACGGCGGCGTTGCTGTCGCCAGCGATGAACGCGCCTGGGGATTGGCGGCCGGTTTTCGACTGGAACGCGGTCATCAACCTCCGGGGCATCGTATACGTGGGGCTCGATGCACTGTCCGACTACGAGGTGGCCGCTGCGGTGGGCAACTCCATGTTCGCCGACCTGACCAGCGTGGCGGGCAGCCTCTACAAGTACGGGCCCGGTCGGGGCTTTCCGGTGCCGGTGAAGCCTCGGCGCATTGCCATCCACGCCGACGAGTTCAACGAGCTGATCGGCGACGAGTTCATCCCGCTGCTCAACAAAGCCGGTGGGGCGGGGTTCCAGGTGACGGCCTACACCCAGACCTGGTCGGACGTGGAGGCGCGCATCGGGTCTCGGCCCAAGGCCGGGCAGATCGCCGGCAACTTCAACACGCTGATCATGCTGCGGGTGAAGGAGCTGGCCACGGCACAACTCCTGACCGATCAGTTGCAGACCGTGCAGGTGGTCTCGACGGTGGCATCGTCCTCGGTGTCCGATACCAACGACCCGGGCGAGTTCACCGACTTCGCCAGCCGCAACGAAGACCGGATCGCCCCCGAGACGGTGCCGATGCTGGCGCCGACCGATCTGGTGCAACTGCCCAAGGGGCAGGCCTTTGCGCTGCTGCACGGCGGCCAACTCCACAAGATCCGCATGCCGCTGCCAGGGGCTAACGACGATCCGCTGATGCCCGCGGGTCTCAAGGAGATCGGCGAGGCGCTGCGCGCGCAGCTGGACGGGCCCTGGTTGTGGCCCGAGTCGGCACCGGACAGGACCGAAGAGGAGGGCGCGCATGGGCTCCCGCAACACGAGCTTCCATGACGGGGCTCTGGCGCGGGTGCTGCTCGCGCCGTTCAAGCTCGGGTTCGCGCTGACGCTGGGGCTCGCCGGGCTTCTGCTGGTGGCCTGGGCGGTGGACTGGGTGTTCGTCGCGCACGTCTGGCCGGGGCGGGTCGAGGGATTGCGGGATCTGCTTGCCCGCGAAATCGCCGCCGGCACCGCGCTGGCCGGGCGGCAGGGAGCCTCGGTCGCCGCGGTCACGGCGCCTGCCAACGGGCTCTATGCGCTGGTCTTCGAGGCCACCGGCCTGCACGAGATGGGACAGCGATTCGGGCAGGGTGGCTCGCTGTCGATCCCGGACACCGTGGTGCGCTCCACCTGGATCTCCCGACACGAGGCAATCGAGGTGGCGATGCTGGGAACGCAACTGCTGGGGCTACGGGCTGGGATCCTGGCGCGGTTCCTGCCCCTGCTGGCGCTGCTCTATGTGGTCGGCGCGGCGGAGGGCTTGAGCCGGCGGGCGATCCGGCGTGCTCAGG
>JBILGF010000083.1:0-9009 GCA_044351195.1 Burkholderiales bacterium | reverse complement strand
CCCTCGCGGTGAACTTCGTGTTTCCCAACGCCCCGATGCAGCCGGTGACGATCAACAACGGCCACGTGATGCGCGCCTGGTACGACGTCGCCTTCGGCGACCTCGAGGGCCGCTCGCGCAAGCCGGACGAGGCTGGCGTACGCACGTCGATGGCCCACATCGAGCGCCTGATCGAGCGCGAGGTGCAGCGCGGCGTGCCGGCCGAACGCATCGCGCTCGCCGGCTTCTCGCAGGGCGGCGCGATCGCACTTGCCACCGGCTTGCGCCATGCACGCCGGCTGGCGGGCATCATGGCCCTGTCGACCTACCTGCCGCTGGGCGATTCACTGCCGCACGAGGCCGCGCAGGCGAACCGGCAGGTACCCATCTTCTTCGCCCACGGCACGATGGACCCGGTGATCCCGATCGAGATGGCGAGCACATCGGTGCAGCAGCTGCAGGCCCTCGGCTATCCGGTGCAGTGGCAGGAGTACCGGATGCCGCACTCGGTGCATCCGCAGGAGGTGGTCGATATCCGCGACTGGCTGGTCAAGGTACTGACCGCCTGACCCACGCCGTGCGGCTGCCCGGATGGGCCGGGATTCAGACGACCGGCTGCGGGCGCACCGTGAACCGCGCGCAGTCGAAATCGTCCCCGGCCTCGATCAGTTGCGAGGGCACCAGCAGGCAGGACCTGGCACCGATCTCGACCGTGAACCTGCCGCTGCTCGAGAACACGCCGACCTCCATGGCCACATCGATCTCGCCGTTTTCGTCGGGCTGGGCCGACAGCAGCAGCGCGCGCTGCGGGCGGGCATCCACTTCGGGACCCTGCTGCACGGGGGTCAGTTCCACGGGCAGCACCTCAGGCGACAGTACTTCGATGCCGACACGGTGGTCGGTCTCGTTCTCGCGGTTGATCCGCCGCACTATGCCGATGCCCCAGGATTTCGTCCGTTCGGGCCTGATGCCGACCAGCGCACCCAGTTTCACCCAGTCTCCGTGCAGCTCGCGGATGGTCGACCCGTAACCCGCGGGACTCTCGTCGGTGGCGATCCAGGTCTCGAAGTCGAGCGACCGCAGCGGTTCATTGTTCTCGTGGTGCTGCACGATGTCGCGCACATGCAGGTAACCGTGGGCCACCCGCAGGCGCAGCAGGCCCGAGGTGCGCTGGTGGCTGCGTGCCGGCGGACGCGTGCCCAGCTGGCGCAGCAGGTGCTCGAGCGTCGATACCACCAGCGGCAGCGAATGCGGTTCACCCAGTCGAACCGAGTCGGGGATCAGCTCACGCTCCTTGACCACGCGCAACAGCGACACGATCTCGGCGCGCGCCTTCGAGATGCCGAAGTAGCGCAGGGTGGAACGACTCTTGACAGACGGGCTCAGGCGCGCGGGTGGCCCCTGGGTCGCCAGATCGATGTAGTGCATGGTCTCGACCGTGCGATCGACGCTGAGCATGAAACCGCGCGAAAACCACGCAATCGCACGTTCGGCGAGCTCGATCTGCGCCGGATGCATCGCGTCGGTGGATGCCACGCCCAGCACGAGCACACGCAGGTACTCCTGCTGCACCGAGGTGTCGCCGTACGAGATCTCGTAGGCTCGAATCGGCAGCAGCGCTGCTCCGGCGGCCTCGGCCACGCGATAGGCACTGGCTGCATTCGTCCACAGGTCGTGCGGCACCGGTCCGTAGTGCAGGCAGATCCACTTCAGCTCGGCCCCGAGTGCACGCATCACGCGCGCGCAGCACACCGGCATCAGTGCGCCGAAGGCGTGTGCCTCGTTTGCGTCGGCCTGGTAGAGCGCCAGACAGCCTGTTGTCATGGTGGCGCGTCAGCTGCGACGCCTCCGTGTAGTCGCTGTTGATCCGTCGCTGGTGCGGTCTCGCAGCCTGGTCGAGCAGGTCGACGACCTCATGCAGGCGGGCCAGCCTGAAGCTTTCCACGTGCAGCAGCGACTCGAGGTGAGCCGTCACCTCGTTCAGCCGCATGACGGGATCGCCGCCGCGCAACCGGTTGATGACCTGCTCCGCAGCCTTGGGATCGGCCAGCGGGTGGCCCGGCTTCCCGGATTTCCATCCAAACATCGTGAGGTCAGATCCGCGTGAACTGTGCCGACGATCGGCCGGGGAACATATCCCGGAAAAATATCATCAAGCAGCACCGGGTTCCAGTGCAAGTGCCGCTCGTGCCTGCGCAGCTCATGCCTGCGCCTTTGCATGACCGCGCGCGGCATCCACCCCGCGAAGCACCAGCAGCCCGGCCAAGAAGAAGGCCCCGGTGCACAGAATCGCCAGCCGATGGTCACCCTCGGAGACCCAGCTCACCAGCCCGTAGCTGACCGGGCCGAGGATCGAAGACAGCTTTACCGCGACACCCCACAGCCCGAAGAACTCGCAACGGCGCGCGACGGGACTGAAATAGCCGACCAGCGCGCGGCCGGCAGACTGGCTGGCGCCCAGGCTGATTCCGACCACGTTGGCCGCGACCCAGAACATGCCGGGGCCGGTCGAAGCCCAGGCCAGCCCGATCGCCAGCAGCCAGCCGGACAGCGTCAGTACCAGCGTGCGCACATGTCCCAGCCGGTCCTGCACCAGCCCGAACACTGCCGCGCCGATCCCTGCGGTGACGTTCACCACCAGGATCAGCCGGATCGTGTCGGCCGTCTCGAACAACAGCACCTGCTCGGCATAGATTGCCGCCAGTACCACGACGGTCTGTACACCCGCCTGATAAGCGACGATACACCACAGGAAGCGGCGCAGATCGGGGAAATCGCGCAAGGCGCGCAGCGATGCACGGAACTGCATGAACACGGCCGTCCAGCGGAACGCGTCCACAGCCGGCGGCGGCAGCGCCGGACGTTCGCGCAGGAACAGGAAGGCCGGCATCGACGCCAGCGCGAAGATGGCGGCAGTGATCAGCATCGTGACCGGCACGAAAGACTCGCTGCCCTGCCCTGCAGCCTGCGCATGGGACACCCATGCAAGGCTCGCACCCAGGCTGACGAGCCCGCCCAGGTAGCCGATCGACCAGGCGCAGCCCGAGAGCCGCCCGAGCGATTCCGGACGCGCGATATCGGGCAGGAAGGCACCGGCGATGTTCTCGCCCAGGCTGAAGAAGAGGTTCGAAAGGGCCACCAGCACGATGCCCAGCCAGACGTCGCCCCGCCCGACCAGTGCCAGCGAGGCGGTGAATGTCACGCAGCCGATGGTCGTGAACACCAGCAGCCGCTTCTTGCGGCCGTACAGGTCGGCATAGGTTCCGATCAGCGGGCCGAGCACCATGGCAGCGGCGTAGGACACCGCGAGCGAGAGCGTCCATGCAAGCGTGGCCCATGGAGCGCCGGCTGCGACCACGGCGACGAAGTACGCGTTGAACACCGCCGTGATCACCACCGTGGTGTAGCCGGAGTTGGCGAAGTCGTACATCGCCCAGGACACGGCTTCGCGCTGCCGCACGCCGGGCCCCAGCTGGTCGGACAGGAATTTCATGGGCCGGGGCCTTCCGACGAGCGTTTCGGCGCGCTGTCCCGGCCAGCTTCCGGGGGAACCTCCGGTGCATCGGCCACGGCGGCTGCGGGCCGGCGGCGGCGCGCATCGCGCGCGATCACGCCTGATCCTATCGCCAGCACCAGCCCGAGTGCGATCGCCAGCGGCGCAAGGCCGGCAACGCCCGCCAGCGCACCGAAACAGACCGGCACGGTGACCTCGATCGACTTGTTGACCGTCTGACGCATGCCGATGGCTTCGGCCGCGCGACCCTCTGGTGCCCGCGCATAGGTGAGTGCCATCGACAGCGGCATGCCGCAGCCGAGCGAGAAACCGAACGCAGCGGCCAGCACCAGCAGCACCCAGGGTTGCGCGGTGGAAATCATCAGCACGCCCACCAGCGCCGCACAGCCGAGGGCGCCAGACAGGACGCCCTCCTCGCCGAAGCGCCTGACCAGCCGGGGCAATGCGATGCGTACCAGGAAACTCGCCGCTGCGAAGGTAGCCAGCAGCATCCCGATGAAGGTCGCCGACAGTCCGAGCGAGGAACCGTACAGCGGGATGAACAATGCGAACAGCTCGTTGCCCGACTCCACGATGGCTGCCGCGATCAGCGCCCTGCGCAGGGCCGGGATCTTCCACAGATCTCGCGCCGAGGTGCGTACCGGGTGCCGGGAAGCGGCCATCGCCACCGGGGTGCGGTCACGCAGCCACCAGGCCATGCCCAGCGCGACCAGCGGCCCGATCGCCAGCAGCAAGGCGGTGCTGCGATGACCGACCAGGTCGATCGACACGCCGGTCCCGGCGCGCCCGATCACCCCGGCGAGGGCGACGGCCAGCGCGTAGTAGCTGAAGTTGCGGGTACGATCACCGGTGTCGGCCAGTCTGCCGACCAGGCTCTGCCCTGCCACCGCATACACCATGAAGAAGACGCCGATCAGCGCCGCACAGGCGTAGAGCGCCCAAAGGCCAGGCGCAAGGAACACCACGGTGATCGCGAGGCCGGCACCGCCGCAACCGATCAGCAGCGGCAATCGTACCCCGACACGATCGACCCAGCGCCCGGCACTGATCGCCAGGATCGCCGGCAGCATCGAGAACAGGGCGAAGGTGAAGCCGACCTGCAGCGGGGTGGCGCCCAGGTCGATCGCGAACAGGGCGAGCAGCAGCTTCGCGCCGATCACGCCCAGGTGAGTGAGCATCACGATGATCGTCACGTGGACGATGGTCACCGGCGTCGCTCCAGGATCGAACCGACGGCTGCGCTGCCGACCAGAAGCGCCCCCTTGGCCCAGAACACGGCCAGCAGGCCGAGTGCGGCGCCCATGGAGCCGAACATGACCGGGATCGCCATGTGCGTCATGTTGACAATGGTGAACCGCACGCCGAGCGCCTCACCCGAGCGTCCCGGCGGGGCGCGGTTGTAGCACATCATCATCGTCAGCGGCTGGCCGCAGCCGACCCCCAGGCCCAGCACGAACGACAGCAGCGCGAGCAGCCAGACGCTGGTGACGAACGGGAACATCAGATAGGCGATGCCCGACAGCAGCAGCGACCGCACCAGCAACCCCGCCTCGCCCAGGCGCTTGATCAGCCAGGGCATGATGGCGCGGATCACGAACGCGGCGGCGGCGAAGGTGCCGAGCACCAGCCCGATCGCCGAGGCCGACAGGCCGATCGAATGGCCGTAGATCGGCAGGAAGAACGAGTAAAGGTCGAAGCTCGCCACCGCGATCGCGCTGGTAATGAAGATCGGACGCAGCGAACGGTTCGACAGCATGCCGAGCAGGTCGGGTGCCTCGGCCGTGCCATCGGCACCGGGCTTGGGTGGCAGCGCATTGCGCATGCGGTAGAGCATCGCCAGCGTGCCCAGCGGCAGCACCGCCAGAACCAGGTACGAGAAGCGATGGCCGATCAGGTCGATCAGCAGTCCGGCCAGCACCGGGCCGACCAGCTGTCCGATGGACACGGCGAGGCTGAAGTTGGCCACGTTGCGTGCCCGCTCGGCGCCGGTGGCGATCCGGTTCACCAGGCTCTGCATCGGCACGATGAAATAGACGTTCGACAACCCGAGCAGCGCCGCCGATATCACCAGGCCGGCCATGTTCGGCATCAGTACCGGCACCAGCAATCCGCCGATCACGCCCAGGGTGCCCCAGGCGATCGGCGGCATGTAGCCCACTCGGTCGAGCAGGCGTCCCGAGGCCACCGAGAGCAGCGTGGGGAACAACGCGTACAGGCCGATCAGGATACCGATCGTCGCCGCACCCGCGCCGAGTTCGAGTGCGTACAGGGAAATCACTACTGTGCTGCCCTTGAGCGCGATGATGCACAGCACGGGCAAGCCGATCGTCAGGTACAGCACCATCCGGGTCGATGCCTCCCTGGCATCGAAACATCCACTGCGCGCTGCCCCCGCCTCGTAGCCGGATCCGGGTACTCGCGTCTTTTCAGACCCGGATTCTAACCGATCGCCCTCCCGGCGCGAAGGCGCGCCGTCGACAGATGTACTGCGATCGGCGCCGGCCAGGCTGCGGCTATTTCCTGGGAGCCGGCGCCGCTGGCGCCACTGCATTCATGAATCGCTCGATCTGGGCGGCCGGCACCATGCCGGACAGCACCGCGCCATCGGCGAACACCAGCGTCGGCGTCACGGTGAAGCCGAGCTTGTCCGACAGCTTCGCGTTCTGGTCGACCGGGTTGCGGCAGTTCGGCCTGGAGCGCGGCACCACCTGCTTCAGCATCCAGTCGTCCCAGGCGCGTACCCGGTCGGTGGAGCACCAGATCTCGAGGGCGCGATTGCGCGAACCCGGGCGCATCTGCTCGACCGGCGTGAGGAAGGTATGAATGGTGACGTTGGTCACTTTCTGCAGTTCCTGCTCGAGCTGGCTGCAGAAGGGGCACAGCGGATCGGAGAAAACATACAGGGTGCGCTTGCCGTCACCCTTGACCGTCCTGATGGCCGCCTCGAGCGGCAACTGCTTCACGTCTATCGCGGTGAGCTGCCGCAGCCGCAGGTCGGTCAGGTTGCGGTTGGTCGCCGACTCGATGATCTGGCCGACGATCAGGTAGTTCAGCCCTTCGTCGGCATAGAACAGCCGGTTGCCGAAGGAGACTTCGTAGATGCCGGGCAGCGGTGTGCGCCGGATCTCGCTCACCTTCTCGCCGGGCATCTTCGCCTCGATCGCCTTGCGCAGGTTCTCTTCGGGCGTCTGCGCGAGCGCGCTCCCGGCGGAGCAGGACATCGCCACGAGCAGCGCGAGGATCGGAGCGGACAGCGCCACATGCCATCGATTCAAGGTGTACCCCTCTGGTCTGGAAGTATCCATCGTCAACTGACGGTGGCGGCAGGGCCCTGAACGTCCGCCGGGCCGATCATGCAACGCCTCGATAGGCCGCGATGCGCTGCTTCAGCCCCGGCCGCATGACCGACCGCACCAGGTCGGCCAGGTCGGCGTCGCCCGCCTGCACCGAAGTGTTACGCAGCGCGAGCATGGCCGAGGGCGCGTCCAGCCGTCCGAATCGACCGTTGATCGACGCCACGGCCGCGGCAGACGCATCGGCCGAGTCGACGATATCGGTGAGCAGCCCGACAGACAGGGCGCGCGCGCTGTCGACCACTTCGCCGGAGAGCAGGATTTCGCGCGCCGCCTGCTGCCCGATCAGCGCCGACAGCGTCCGGGTACCCAGCGCGAGGCCGAACTGAAACCCCGGAAACCGGAATCGGGCCGAGGGCAGCCCGAGGCGGAAGGTGCACGCTGCAGCCATGTCGGCGCCAGCGCCGAACGCCCCGCCCTGCACGCAGGCGACCGTCACGCAGGGCAGGGTGCGCAGTCGCTGCAGCAGCATCTCTATCGAGACGAATCGCCCCAGCAGCTCGCCGTCGGACACGGCCTGGTAGTCCGTGAAGTCGAACCCCGCGCAGAAATTCCGGCCGCTGCCCTCCAGCACCAGCAGCCGCGGTGGCTGCGCCACGATGTCATCGAGTGCAGCCCCGATCGCCTCGACCATCTCCGGATCGAGCGCATTGGCCTTGTCCGTGCGATCAAGGCGCAGCGTGCGGATGCCCGCGTCGGTCGCCGGCAGCAGGTCTACCCGAGCCATTCGCGCACCACCTCTTCGTTGTGCTCGCCCAGCGCCGGTGGCCGGCGGTAGATCCGGAAATCGAAGCCGCCGACCTGCACCGGGAAGCCCACGGTGCGTGTCTGCCGGCCGTTGGGCAGCGTCATCGGATGCACGAGCCCGAGATGGGCAACCTGCGGATCGTCGAGGATCTCGGCATAGTCATTGATCGGCGCGAAAGGGACGCTAAGCCGATCGAACTCGGCCAGCCAGAAGGCGACCGGCCGGGTCTCGAATACCGGTTGCAGCAGGTCGAACAGCTCGCCCTGGTTGGCCGCCCGCTGCTCCTGGGTGACAAAGCGCGGATCGACCTTGAGGGCTTCGAGCTTCACCGCATCGCACACCGAGTGCCACAGCTTGTCGTTCCCGGCGGCGATCACGAATGGCGCATCGGATGCGCGAAAGCCGCGGTAGGGCGCGTTGCGCGGATGTGCCGAACCGAGCGGCTGGGGGATGCGGCCGGTGCCGAAATACTCGCTGGTCTGCAATTGCGCGATGCCCAGCAGCCCGCCGAGCATGGAACAGTCGACCCGCGTGCCGAGGCCGTTCGCGCGCGCGGCCATCACCGCGGCGAGCGTCGTGTAGCCCGAATAGAGGCCCGCCACGAAATCGCCCACCGGCACCCCGGCCTTCACCGCATTGCCGCCGGGCTCGCCGGTGACGCTCATCAGGCCGCTGACCGCCTGCACGGTCACGTCGAACGCACCGCGTCCGGCATAGGGGCCGGTCTGGCCATAGCCGGTCACCGACGTGTAGACCAGCTTGGGGTTGGCAGCCCGCAGGGCGTCGTATCCGAGCCCGAGCCGGTCGAGCACGCCGGGGCGGAAGTTCTCGACGATCACGTCGGCCACCTCTGCCAGCCGGCGCAGCTCAGACACCGCCGCGGCATCTTTCAGGTCGACCGCGATGCTGCGCTTGTTGCGGTTCACCGACGCGAAATTCTCGGAGTAACGCCCGGCCGACGGGTCTGGCCCCTCGGTCATCGGTGGCCAGCGGCGCATGTCGTCGCCACCATCGGGCTTCTCGACCTTGACCACGTCGGCACCGAGATCGGCAAGCAGCATGCCGCAGAACGGACCGGCCGCGATCTGCCCGAACTCGAGCACGCGGATACCGGACAAGGGTCCGTGGGGCATGGCACCGGGCATCGCGTTCGATGCAGTCTGGATCGCTGCGCCAGGCGGGGAGGCAGCGCCTGGAGGGACGGTGGCAGTCATGCGACGTTCACGATGGCAAGGATCGGCAGGAAGCACATGCTGCCGAGTTTAGTGGATTGCCGCACCGGTGGTATCGTGCGCGCAACGAGGAGGAGCAGATGGTCAGGTACCTTAGCGAAGCCGACATCCGGGCCGTACTGACGATGCCGATCGCGATCGAGCGCGTCGAACAGGCCTTTATCGACCGCGCCAACGGCAAGG
>JBILGF010000457.1:0-2899 GCA_044351195.1 Burkholderiales bacterium | reverse complement strand
CATCCCGCGCCGCCGCACACGCCAGCCGGGCGGTCACCTGCACATCGTCCAGGGCGCAGCCCCGGAAATCAACACCATCGGCTACAAGGCGTACTACGCGCGCACCGACCGGGGGCGCAGCTTCCTGGTGCACCTGTTCGATCATGCCCGGGGCAGCCTCGACGCGATCCTCGAATCCGAGTGGATGGGCCAGATGCGCACCGGTGCCGCCACCGGCGTGGCGGCAAAGTACCTGTCGCGCCCGGATGCTTCGGTGGTCGGCCTGTTCGGTACCGGACGCCATGCGGTGACCCAGCTCGAGGCCCTGTGCACGGTGCGCGGCATCCGTGAAGTGAAGGTGTTCGGCCGCGACGCCGGGCGGGTGGACGCGTTCTGCGACGAGATGTCCGCAAGGGTCGATGCCCGACTGCGTCCGGCCCGTTCGAGGGAGGACGCGGTGCGCGGCTCGGATATCATCGTGGCCATGACCCGTGCGACCGAACCCGTGTTCGACGGTCAATGGCTGGAGCCCGGACAGTTCATCTCGGCGGCCGGGGCCAATGCGCTCAACCGGCGCGAACTCGACCTGGCAAGCGTGAAGCGCGCAGACCTGATCGTGGTCGACTCGGTGCAGGTTGCCGAAGGCGAATGCGGCGACCTGCTGGCCGGCGTGGAAGCCGGCCTCATCTACTGGGAGAACATCCCTGCGCTGGGCGACATCATCGTCGGCAGGCGGCAGGGCCGCAGCCGGCCTGAGCAGGTGACGCTGTACGAATCGCACGGCATGGCCCTGCAGGATCTGTATACCGGCCGCCGGGTGCTCGAGCTGGCGGCGGCAAGGGGGCTCGGCACCGTGCTGCCGATGGGTTGAAACGTCACAGGGAGAACACATGAAGGAAGGCAGCACGATCGGATTCATCGGCCTGGGCAACATGGGACGTCCGATGACCACGCGGCTCTCGGGCGCAGGCCACCGGCTGCTGATGCTCGATCTCGACCGCACCCTCACCGAGTCACTGGCCACGGAACTCGGGCAGCAGGCCACCGCCTCGCTGCCGGCGATCGGCGCCGCCTGCGACGTGGTGATCACCATGCTGCCCGATGGCAGGACCGTACGCCGCGTGCTGCTGGGCGAAGACGATGACGGCACCGGCGCAGTCGCCGGTTCGCTGAAGCCGGGCGCCATCGTGATCGACATGAGTTCGTCCTCGCCGGTCGGCACCCGCGAACTGGGCGAGCGGCTTTCGCAGATGGGTGTCCGGCTGGTCGATGCACCGGTGTCGGGCGGGGTGCGCCGCGCCGTGGACGGGACGCTGGCGATCATGGTCGGCGGCGACCCGGATGCAATCGACGCCGTGCGCCCGGTGTTCGCGCCCATGGGCAAGCCGATGGTGGCTGGCGGCCTCGGTGCAGGGCACGCGATCAAGGCCCTCAACAACTATGTATCGGCCGCCGGGCTGCTCGCCGCCTGCGAGGCGGTACGGGCAGGCACCCGTTTCGGGCTTGAGCCTGCCACCATCGTGGACATCATCAACGCATCGACCGGAGTCAACAACAGCACGCTGGTCAAGATGAAGCCGTTCGTGCTGTCGGGCAGCTATGACGACGGCTTCGGCCTCGCGCTGATGGCAAAAGACCTGCGCACCGCCCTCGAGGTCGCCGACGCCACCGGAATGCAGACCGCGCTGGCCGACACCGTCGTGAGGGCATGGAACGACGCGGAACAGCGGCTCGGTGCCACCCAGGATGCCACGGTCCACCATACCGCGATCGACCGCTACCTCGCGCTGCTGGGCGGCGACTGACCCATGCGGAAACAGCCAGGCACACCATGAGCGGGCCGGCGGCGGCCGTGTCCCCCGAGCGCAAGGCACCGAAGCCGGTCAACCTCGCCCTGCAGGGTGGTGGCGCGCATGGCGCCTTTACCTGGGGGGTGATCGACCGGCTGCTGGAAGACGGCCGTATCTCGGTCGAGTCGCTGGTGGGCACCAGCGCAGGTGCGATGAATGCGGCAGTAACCGCGCACGGGCTGGCCACCAGCGGCCGCGACGGTGCGCGCCGGGCCCTGGAGCGATTCTGGCGCGCGGTGTCCGAGGCGGCACTGTTCTCGCCGATCAAGCCCTCGCCGCTGGATTGCTGGCTGTCGGTCGGAAACCTCGATTTCTCCCCGATGTTCCAGTGGTTCGACGCGCTCACCCGGATGGCCTCGCCCTACCAGATCAATCCCGCCAACTTCAACCCGCTGCGCGACATCTTGAATGAACAGGTCGACTTCAAGCGCATCCGCACCAGCAGCGACATCAAGCTGTTCACCTGCGCGACCAACGTCAATACCGGCCGCATCAAGGTGTTCCGCACCCACGAGATGACGGTCGAGCGCGTGCTCGCTTCGGCCTGCCTGCCGTTCCTGTACCAGGCGGTCGAGATCGAGGGAGAACACTACTGGGACGGCGGCTACATGGGAAACCCACCCCTTTACCCGCTGTTCTACGAATGCGCCGCACAGGACATCGTGCTGGTGATGATCAACCCGATACGCATGGCCGAAGTGCCGCGCACCGCAACCGGGATCTTCGATCGCATCAACGAGATCTCGTTCAACTCGAACCTGATGCGCGAGATGCGCGCGATCCAGTTCGTCGCCGACCTGATCGACAAGGGCTTCGACGACGGCGGGCGGCTGAAGAAGATGCGCATCCATACGGTGGATGCGGAGGACCAGATGCGCCGGCTTTCGACGTCATCGAAGCTCAATGCCGGCTGGCCTTTCCTGTGCTGGCTGCGCGACCTCGGGCGCGCGCGTGGGCAGGCGTTCCTGGACGAACACTACGACCGGATCGGCGTGGAATCATCGACCGACGTACGCGAGCGGTTCCTGTAGGGGCGACGCATCACCTTGCGGCCGGGGCTTGTGCCGGAT
>JBILGF010000301.1:0-4498 GCA_044351195.1 Burkholderiales bacterium | reverse complement strand
AGGAAGGCAATCCCGACCTGAAGCTGCGGGTGTTCGTGAGTGGTGGCGGCTGCTCCGGCTTCCAGTACGGCTTCACCTTCGAGGAGTCGGTCGCCGAAGACGACACCGCCCTCGAGAAGCATGGCGTCACGCTGCTGGTCGACCCGATGAGCTTCCAGTACCTGCAGGGTGCCGAGATCGACTACAGCGAGGGCGTCGGCGGGGCCCAGTTCGTGATCAAGAATCCCAACGCCACCAGTACCTGCGGCTGCGGTTCTTCGTTCTCCGCCTGACCCGACCGCGGTATCAGGCGGGTGTGGCGGGGTAAATCGCGCCCAGCACGCGGGTCCCCGATGCCCCGGTGACCCCCGGAAGGTTGCCTGGCCTGCCTTCGACTCGCGCGCAGGCGAGCCAGGCAAACGCCAGCGCTTCCACGATCTCCGGTTCAAACCCGAGTGCGGAAGAGGGAAACGTGGTTGCAGGTGCGTTGAGTCCTGCCAGCATATCCATGAGCGCCACGTTGCGGGCTCCGCCCCCGCAGGCGACCACTTCCAGCCGTGACAGGTCGGCCGATGCCGTCACCGACCGGATGGCGTCGGAGATGCTGCGCGCGGTGAGGGCCAGCAACGTCGCCTGAACGTCTGCGGTGGCTTCGCTTCCATCGAGCAAGCGCTCCAGCCAGCCAAGGTGGAACAGGTCGCGGCCGGTACTTTTCGGCGAGGACAGCGCGAAGAACGGATCAGCCAGCATGTGCTGCAGCAGCGGGTCGATCACGCGGCCGGTGCGTGCCCATGCGCCGTCTCGATCGAATCGACGATGCAGATGACGTTCCGTCCAGGCATCCAGCAGGATGCTCGCCGGCCCGCAATCGAAACCGATCACCGGCTCTCCGGGTATCAGTCGGGTGATGTTCGCGATGCCACCGAGATTCAGCACCACGCGCGGGATCGCCGGGTCGGCAAGTACGGCAGCATGGAAGGCTGGTGCCAGCGGTGCGCCCTGGCCGCCCGCTGCGATATCCGCGGCACGGAAGTCGGCGACCACCGGGATGCCGGTGCGTTCCGCCAGCGCGGCGGGCGCGCCGATCTGCAGCGTGTAGCCACGCTCGGGGCGATGGCGTACCGTCTGGCCGTGGCAGCCGATCGCAGTGATCGCCGCCGGTGTCAGTCCGGCCTGTGCGACGGCGGCGAGCGTCGCGCGGGCGTAGATGTCGGCAAGGGCAAGGCCGACTTCGCTTGCGGCATCGAGTTCGCCGGCAAACGGACTGGCCAGTTCAAGCAGCCGTGCCCGAAGTGCCGGTGCGAACGGCAGATGGTGGGCAGCCAGAACCGCCGGCTGCCTGCCCGAGAAATCGGCGACCACGGCGTCTACGCCGTCGACGCTGGTGCCCGACATCAGGCCGACGAACAGTCGTCCGTCCATGGGTGAACTGTTCCGGGTGATCGGTGACGCGTCCCGAAGACCTATTCGAGGCGCGCCAGGTTCGAACCACGCAGGATGCGCAGTTTGTCGGCGTACTGCGCAGTCGTCTGCTCGAACGCAGGGCGCCGCGCATGGGTAATCGGGGACGCTTCCGGCATCGCGACCTTGAGCGGATCCTTGTGCACGCCTGCGATGCGGAACTCGAAGTGCAGATGCGGGCCGGTGGCAAGACCGGTCATGCCGACGGTGCCGATCACGTCGCCCTGGTTGACCTTTGCGCCGCGGCGAACCGCGGAAGCGAAGCTGTTCAGGTGCCCGTAGACGGTGGTGACGTTGTTCGCATGCGAAAGGATGATGAGGTTGCCGTAACCGCTCTGGCGGCCGACGAAATCGACCGTTCCGTTGGCCACGGCCTTGATCGGGGTGCCGATCGGCGCTGCGTAGTCGATGCCACGGTGGGCGCGCATCTCCTGCAGGATCGGGTGGTAGCGGGCGTTGCTGAACCCGGAACTGATGCGGGTGAACTCGAGCGGCGAGCGCAGGAATGCCCGGCGCAGGCTCAGGCCCTCGGGTGTGTAGTAACTTCCCTGGTCGGGTTCGGTCTCGAACCAGACGCCCTGCAGAACCCGGCGTGCGTTCACGAACTCGGCGGCCAGCACCCGTCCGACCCGGACGCGTTCGCCCTTGTTGTAGAACGATTCGTACACCACCGTAAACGTGTCGCCCCGGCGCAGGTCACGGTGGAAATCGATATCCGACGAGAAGATGTCGGCCATCTGGGTAGCAATCGCATCGGGCAGGTTGGCCGCGTCGGTCGCTGCGAACAGCGAACTGCGGATCTCGCCGGACTTGATCTCGACGCGCCGCTCGAGGTCCATCGTCTGTTCGGACGCCACGAAGGCGCCACCCTCGCCGCGCTCGAGCCGCAGGACCGTGCCTTGCCCGGTGGCGTACTCGAGCCAGTGCAGGTCGCCGTCGAGATCGGTCTTCGCGCGCACCGCTCGCCCGGGCGCGAGCCTGTGCAATGCGCGCATGGCCCCGTCGTTGCGGATGAAGGAGATCGCTGCCGGGTCTCGGATATCGAGTCGCGACAGCATGGCCGATACGGTGTCCCCGCGCATCACCCGTTCTTCGCGCACGAACACGCGCCCGTCGTCGATCACTTCGGGCGCGGGGAGCTGGACGGATTCGATGACGGTGCGCAGCTCGAGCGGGCGCGTCTCGGTGTCGGGCGCGATACCGAAAGCTGCCGCTACCCCGAGCAGTGGCACGGCGGCGAGCAATGCCCATGCGCGATGGCGACCGGAGCCGAAAACCTTTTCCGCTAGAATCGGCGAGCGCGAGGAGTTGTCACTTGGATTAGTCATTGACGCGCCTGAATTTTTCCGAAGATTAACAGAAATCGCGGCAGCGCCCGGGGCTCCGGTCCCGCTGTCGGCGTCGACCGGCGGATCGCCTTGGATATCCAGCAGACAAGCATCGAGTCGTCAACGGCCGGGCATCCGCCAGCTTCAGCCGGACTGCACGCGAACACCACCACCCCCACCACCGCAGACGCACAGCTCGCGCTGATCGAGCGCGGCGTGGTCGACCTGATCTCCAGGGCCGACCTTGCCGAACGGCTTCGAACCGGCCGTCCGCTGCGGGTGAAGGCCGGTTTCGACCCGACAGCTCCCGACCTGCACCTCGGACATACTGTGCTGCTGACCAAGCTCCGGCAATTCCAGGAACTGGGCCATCACGTCATTTTCCTGATCGGCGATTTCACCGGGATGATCGGCGACCCGACCGGCAAGTCTGCCACCCGGCCGCCGCTCACCCGCGAGCAGGTCGCCGCGAATGCCGACACCTATCGGCAGCAGGTGTTCAAGGTGCTCGACGAGGCGCGCACCGAGGTGGCGTTCAATTCCACCTGGTTCGACCCGATGAGCGCGGCCGACATGATCCGGTTGGCAGGTACGCATACGGTCGCGCGGATGCTCGAGCGCGACGATTTCAGCAAGCGTTACCGGGGCGGGCTGCCGATCGCGATCCACGAATTCCTCTACCCGCTGGTGCAGGGGTACGACTCGGTGGCGCTGCGCGCCGACATCGAACTGGGCGGGACCGATCAGACCTTCAACCTGCTGATGGGCAGGGAACTGCAGCGCCACCACGGCCAGGCGCCCCAGATCGTGCTGACCATGCCCCTCCTCGAAGGGCTGGACGGCGTGAACAAGATGTCGAAGTCGCTCGGCAACTACATCGGCATCACCGATGCGCCCGAGGACATGTTCGGCAAGCTGATGTCGGTGTCCGACGAGCTGATGTGGCGCTACCTCGACCTGCTCTCGCTGCAGCCTACCCCCGTCATCGCGGGATGGCGGCGCGAGGTGGACGACGGGCGCAACCCGCGCGAGGTCAAGGTCGAACTGGGGCGCGAGATCGTGGCCCGCTTTCATGGCACGGCCGCGGCTGTGCGGGCGGTCGACGCCTTCGACGCACGCTTTCGCAGGGATGAGGTGCCCGCGGACCTGCCCCCGTTCGAACTGGCCGCAGGCCCTGCAGGCGTTGCCCTGCCCCAGGTGCTCAAGGCTGCAGGCCTGGTTGCGAGTACGTCCGAGGCGCTGCGCCTGATCGGTCAGGGTGCGGTGAAGATCGACGGCACCCGGCTTGAAGACAAGGCGCGCCGGCTGATGGCGGGGGATACCGTCGTCCTGCAGGTCGGAAAGCGGCGTTTCGCACGCGTGACAGCCGTTTGATTGCGTCGCCTGTGCGGCCGTGGCGTCTCATAAATACGACTCGCCGGGTGTGCGGCGCGGAATTCTGTGTGTCTTTGTGATGAAAAGTACTTGACGGTCTCGCAACAACAGATATACTTCCGCTTCTTTGCAGCACGGAAGTCAGCCGAAACCGCAAACACCGCAAGCAACACGCGGTGCAAGCCAGGCGCCTCCAGCGGTCAGTCGCAGCGTGGTACGCGACGCCCGGTTGCAAAACGCTCTTTAACAAACTACAGCCGATAGGTGTGGGTGCTTGATGCAGGCGGGTGGAAGGTTGCGTTCTGGTCGGAAGACTGGAGTGTGGCTGGAAGCTTGAAGAAATCGAGTACTTGCAC
>JBILGF010000300.1:0-4502 GCA_044351195.1 Burkholderiales bacterium | reverse complement strand
CGCTCAGGATGTTCGACCACCGCGTACGCGTCACGTAATCCTGATACTGCGGAATGGCCACGGCGGCCAGGATGCCGATGATCGCAACCACGATCATCAGCTCGATCAGGGTAAAGCCCTTCTGGATCTGTTTCATGCAACCTCCTGGGGTGTTAGGTATCGAGCAGTTGATGGAAGCGCTGCGCTTCACGGCATCAGAAGATGCAAAGGGCGTACCAGCTGCTCCTGTCCCGTATAAGCCGTTGAACCGAAAAGTCTTTTCAGAGCGCTTGTCGATGCAGGGCCCATTCGAACCGCTATTTCGTGTCGACAAGTGACGAAAAGCGGCAGTCGGAGCCCAGCGCGCGTGGCCCGGGTCAGGGGGCATAGCCGGGGATCGCGGCCGGGTCGATGGCGTCGATCTGCGCCGGGTCGAGGAACTGCTCGGCATAGCGCAGATAGACCTTCTCGCGCACGAACACGTCGAACAGGTCGGGGTCGACATGGCCGGTGACCTTCATCTGGCCCAGGATGTTCAGCGCCTCGGTCAGTGTCTTGCCCGGCTTGTACGGGCGATCGCGCGCGGTCAGCGCCTCGAACACATCGGCGATCGCCATCATCCGTGCCTGCCATGACATCTGCTCGCGGGTCAGGCCTCGGGGATAGCCGCGGCCGTCCATGCGCTCGTGGTGGCCGCCCGCGAACTCGGGCACGTTCTGCAGGTGCTTCGGCCAGGGCAGGGCCTCGAGCATCCGGATCGTCACGTCGATATGGCGATTGATCACCTTCCGCTCTTCGGTGGTCAACGTGCCGCGCGCGATGGTCAGGTTGGCGATCTCGTCGGCGGTCAGGAACGGCACCTCGGCACCTGTCGCATCCCGCCACAGCCAGCGCGTCGCGATCTCGCGCACCTGCTGCTGGTCGGTCTCGCTCATCGCCTCGCCGCCGATGTTCACCCGGCGTAGGAAATCGCGGTCGTCATCGAGCGCGCCCATGCGGCGCGCGCGTTCGGCATCGCTGTCGGCCGTGTCCACCGGCGTGCCGGCCTGCAGCGCGGCGATGCGCTCGCGCAGCAGGCCGATCTCGATGTCGCGGCGGATCACCTCGAACCGGGTATCGACCAGGTGGATACGGTCGAAGAGGGTCTCGAGCTTGGTTGCCTTGTCGACCACATGCACCGGCGTGGTCACCTTGCCGCAGTCGTGCAGCAGCCCGGCGATCTTCAGCTCGTAGCGCTGCGCCTCGGTCAGGCTGAACCCGGCCAGCGGCCCGGCGCTCGCGCCGCAGGCGGCGTCGGCCAGCATCATGGTCAGCACCGGCACGCGCTCGCAGTGCCCGCCGGTGTAGGGCGACTTGGCGTCGATCGCCGAGTTGATCAGGTTGATGAACGACTCGAACAGGTTCTCGAGGCGGGAGATCAGTAGCCGGTTGGTCAGCACCACCGCCGCCTGCGAGGCCAGCGACTCGGCCAGGCGCTGGTCGGTGCCAGTGAACGGACGTACCGTTGCAGCGTCGTCACGGGCGTTGATCAGCTGCAGCACGCCGATGATCTCGTCTTCATGGTTCTTCATCGGCACGGTCAGGAACGACTGCGACCGGTAGCCGGTCTGGGCGTCGAACCGGCGCGTGCCCGAGAAGTCGAAGCCGGCTTCGGCGTAGGCATCCTCGATGTTGACCGTGCGATTCTGGTTCACCGCGCAGGCTGCCACGTTGTGGATGTTGGGCGTGCCGTCGTCGTCGAACAGCGCGATCGGCGGAAACGGCACTGCCTGGCCAGTGCTGCCGCCCATCGCGATGCCGAGCGAATCGGTGCGGATGATCTCGAAGCGCAGCGCCCGGCGATCGTCGCTCACCCGGTAGAGCGTTCCGCCATCGGCATGGGCGATGTTCTTGGCGGCCACCAGGATCGATTCGAGCAGCCGGTCGATATCCTTCTCGCGCGACAGGGCCGCGCCGACCTCGTTCAGGTATTCGAGCCGCGACAGCACGGCGTCGGCACGCGGCGCTGGCTCAGCCGTGGTGGCCACCGAACTGCCGGAAGACCCCGCAGCGCCCATCACCGGCCCCGTCACTTGATGCAGACCGCACGCACC
The DNA here is from genome assembly GCA_044351195.1 of Burkholderiales bacterium. Classification (GTDB taxonomy): domain Bacteria; phylum Pseudomonadota; class Gammaproteobacteria; order Burkholderiales; family CAIKXV01; genus CAIKXV01. The sequence continues at coordinate 2,430 of JBILGF010000300.1, read as the reverse complement.
TGCTGGATGTCGGTGATGCCGAGCAGCACCTTCTCGATGCCATCCATCTTGAGGGTACGCATGCCTTCGTCGAGCGCGATCGCGAACAGCTCGGCCACCCGGGCATGTTCCTGGATCGCCTTCTTCAGGCGGTCGGTGCCGATCAGGAGCTCGTGCAGGCCGGTGCGGCCCTTGTAGCCGGTGCCGTTGCAGGTGTCGCAACCGCCCCTGGCATAGAGGATGATCTCGCCCTTCGGGTTGCCGAACTGCTTGAGCCAGGCCTGGCGGGTGTGCTCGCGCGCCGCGTTCGGGTCTTTCTTCCAGGTCTCGGTCTGGCGCAGCTCGAGCACGTACTCGTCGAGCAGCAGCCGCAGTTCGTCTTCGCTGGCCGCATGCGGCTTCCTGCACTTCGCGCACAGCCGCTTGGCCAGCCGCTGCGCCAGCACGCCGAGCAGCGCATCGGAGAAGTTGAACGGATCCATGCCCATGTCGAGCAGGCGGGTGATGGATTCGGGCGCGCTGTTGGTGTGCAGCGTGGCAAACACCAGGTGGCCGGTGAGCGAGGCCTCGATGCCGATCGACACCGTCTCCTTGTCGCGCATCTCGCCGACCATGATCACGTCGGGGTCGGCACGCAGGAAGGCCTTCATCGCGGTGGCGAAGGTGAGCCCGGCCTTCGGGTTCATCTGTACCTGGCGCAATCCGCGCTGCGTGATCTCGACCGGATCCTCGGCCGTCCAGATCTTGGTCTCGGGCGTGTTGATGTAGCCGAGCACCGAATGCAGCGAGGTGGTCTTGCCCGAACCGGTCGGGCCGCACACGAAGAACAGCCCGTAGGGCTTGGTGATCGTGCCCTTGAGCAGGGCGAGGTTGTGGTCGGACACGCCGAGCTTGTCGAGCGGGATCGGTTCGCCGCCGGCCAGGATACGCATCACGATGTCTTCGACCCCGCCCTGGCTGGGGATCGTGGCCACGCGCAGCTCGATGTCGAGCGGGCCGAACTTCTTGAACTTGATCTTGCCGTCCTGGGGCTTGCGCTTCTCGGAGATGTCGAGGTCGCACATGATCTTCAGGCGTGCGGCGATCGCCTGGCGGTAGCTCGACGGCACCTCGATGTAGTTCTGCAGCGAACCATCCTTGCGGAAACGCACCAGCGTCTTCTGCTTGCCCGGGCCGGGTTCGACATGGATGTCCGAGGCCCCCTGGTGGTAGGCGTCGATGATGATCTTGTTGACCAGCCGCACGACCTCGTTCTCGGCCGCCGCCGAGAGGTCGGACGCCGCCGAGCTGTCTTCCTCGGCGTCCTCGCCCAGTTCGGACAGCAGGTCGCCCACCGAGGTGGTGTCGGTGGACATCTCGGACCCGCCGCTGCCGAACAGCTGCTTAATCGTCGCTGCGAACTCGCGCTTGGTCGTGACCCGGTAGTCGACCCGGGCCCGGGGAAACACGTTGGCGACCTGGCGCGACCCGCGGATCTTCTCGGGGTCGGTGCACAGCACGATCAGGCCGTCCTTGCCTTCCTCGAGCGGCACCCATCCGCTCTCGATCGCGAATTCGCGCCGGATGTTCTTCAGCAGGTCGAGCGGCTTCAGGCGCTCGGCACGGAACGGCTCGTAGGGACACTGGAAGAACTGCGCGAGCGAGTCGCCGAGCAGCGGCACCTGGACCTGGAACTCGTCGAGCAGGACATCCTCGATGTCGATGTTCTTGCGCCGCGCCGAACGCAGGGCGAGTTCCATCTCGTCGGCCGAGAGCACGGCTCCGGCCACCAGCTGGTCGTACTTGCCGCGCACCTTCACCGCCGGCTGCTTCTGCCGCTGCAGCAGGGCGATCGCGAGCGTCTCGGCGAGCAGCCGGGCCCCCTCCTCGGCGGTCTGCGAAAACGCGTGGCCGCTCTTCGAATTGATGATCTGGATCACGCCGACCAGCGCCGGCCTGGCCGCGCCCCCCGGCGCCCGCTGCGCATCCTTTTCGGATTCGCACACCGGCACCACCAGCATCTGCCGGGTGCGGTAGCCGGTGCGCTTGTCGACCTCTTTCAGGAAATGCAGCTGGGGGCTGTACTGCCTGAGCGCTTCGTCGTTGTAGACGTCGTCGATGTTCACCACGCGCCGCGTGCTGGCCACGAAGCCGGCGATGCTCTGCTCGTTGATCGGCAGCTTCAGGTCCTTGAACGAGTTCAGGCCGGTCTTCACCTTGGAGACGATCGAGTTTCCGTCTTCCGTGGTGACATAGATGGTCAGCCGGTCGGCCTCGAACAGCGTGCAGATGTCGTGCGACAGCTCGAGGATGATCTCGTCGAGCTCGGCCGCCGCGTGGATCCGGTTGGTGACTGCCTGCAGCCCCTGCGAGAAACGCAGCTTGTCGGCGAGCGCGTTTCCGGCCGCCGCCCCTGCGGCTGCCGCTGATCCGCGGGGCGCCGCGGGCCTGCCTTCGAGAACGCTGCTCATG
>JBILGF010000392.1:0-3456 GCA_044351195.1 Burkholderiales bacterium | reverse complement strand
CAGGTCGATTCGATGACATTCATCCGAGGCCGGAGGGATGCCGACCTGACCATCGCGCGCGCACACGAGCTTGCCGACCTCGACGCCGCCGGGCTGATCGTCGACCTGCGGCCGCTGCTGCAGCGTTTCGGTTTCCAACTGAAGGCGGATGAGCCCGAGGGCTACCTGCTGCTCGACGCGCAGTCGCGCCGCGGCGACAAGGTGCTGGCGATCCCGGCCGACCTGGACGTGGCACTGCTCTTCCTGCGCCGCGATCTGCTCGAGAACGAGCACAACCGGGCACGGTTCCGGGCCCGCCATGGCCGGGAGCTGGCTCCACCCACCACCTGGGCGGAGTATCAGCGGCTCGTCGAGTTCTTTCACCGTCCTCAGGATGGATTCTACGGCGCGGGGGAACCGCGCGAGAAGCACACCGCGTGGATGTACTGGCTGCCGCGCTATCTGTCGGCCAGCGGAAACGTGGCGCCTTTCTTCGACGCGAAAATGCGCCCACAACTGCTCACGGCGGCCGGCATCGCCGCCACTGAGAACTTCGTCGCTACCGTGCCCTTCTCGCCGCCGCAGGTGCTGGAGGACGGAAAGGACTTCAACTACACGCTGCCGCTGTTCGTTCGGGGCAGCACGTTCTCGACGATCCTCACGGTGGCGACCGCGAAGATCGCCAACCGTGAAGGCTCAGCGATCCGCGGCCGCTTCATTGCCGCGCCGATGCCCGGATACGTGCATCAGGGCAAGCTGCTGCGCAGCACCGCCTTCATTTACGGGAACAACCTCGTCATCCCCAGCAACGGCAGCCAGCCGGAACTCGCCTTTCTCTATGCTATGTGGCTGACTGATTCCGACAACTCTCTGAAATCGGTCACGGCCAACGGCATCGCCGATCCCTACCGGCACCACCACCTGCGCGACGAGCAGGTGCGGGCGCTCTACACCCCGCAGGCGCTGGACCTCATGCGCGACGAGCTTCGCATCGTGCGCCCGGGAGGCACCGGGATGCCCGGCGATGCAGAATACATGGCGGCGCTGAGCGACCAGTTGTGGCAGGCAGCAGCGGGGCGCATCACCCCGCGCGAAGCGATGGCGCGAACCTCGCGCGAGTGGGATGCCATCACCGACCGACTCGGGCGCGCGGCGCAGCTGGCGCACTGGCGCGCGCTGCAGCAGGGCTCGCCCGGCACCGCGGCGACCGGCAGGCCCTGACCCTGCCGCCACGACAACCGTGCTCGTGCTGCGCCGTCATTCGCTGGGCCTCAAGCTGACGCTGGCATTCGTCGGCGTCGGCGGCCTTGTGCTCGCACTCGTGTTTCTCGGCGACCGGACGATCCGGGAGGCGGCTCGGCAGCTCGAGACGACGCGCCAGCAACAGCTCCTTCCCCTCGTACAGCTCAACACGTTGCAGGCACAGGTGGCGCGGATCCGCGTGCTCGAGATCGAGCTCGCACGCATCGAAGACCTGTTCGCGATGTCCGATCAGGTGAGCTTCCTGCGTTCGGAAGCGTTGGCCTTCGACGTCAGCCTGCAGGGGTGGGCGCAGTCGGCATCCGTGCTGCCGGAAAACGACCGTGCGCGCCTGATCGACCACTGGACGCGTTACCGCGCCGATCTCGAGTGGGCCATGGAGCTCGCGATGGCGATGGACAGCCGCGCCGTCGCTGCACTCTCCACGTTCGAATCAGCGCCCCGGCAACAGGCCATAACACGCATGCTGCTGGCAGCCAGCGCAAACACCGAACGTGAAGCGGAGCAGCACCTGGCAGCGGCTGCGCAGGCCCGCGAACGCCAGCGCGCGTGGTTCATCGCGGTGTCGCTGAGCGGGCTGCTGCTGGTGGGGGCAGGCCTTGGCGCGCTGACGCGCCAGATGCTGCGCCGCATCGCCGGGTTGCGCGCGGCCGCGATGCGGGTGGCCGAGGGTGCGGCCCAGTTGCCCGTTCCGGTGAATGGGGGGGACGAACTTGCCGATCTCGGCGATGCCTTCAATACGCTTCAGGACCGCGTTGCCGAGCGCGAGGCCTTGCTGCGTACGGCGCGCAGCGAGCTGGAGGGCCGCGTCGAGCAGCGTACGAACGAACTCGCCAGCGCCAACACGGCCTTGCTGCATGAAGTCCACATACGTCGGCGTGCCGAGGAGCAGCTGCAGCGCCAGGCGCAGTACGACAGCCTTACCGAGCTGCCCAACCGCAGTCTCGCCCTCGAGCGCCTGTCGCAGGCGCTGCTTTGCGCCGAGCGCAGCGGCATGCGTGCCATGGTCGTGTTCGTGGACCTCGACGACTTCAAGAAGGTCAACGACACCCTCGGCCACGCCGGCGGCGACGCACTCCTCGTGCAGGCGGCACTGCGCCTGCGCGAGTCCGTGCGCGCGAGTGATACCGTGGCACGGCTCGGTGGCGACGAGTTCATCATCGTTTTGGGCGATCTCGTGAACATCGATAGCACCCACTCTGTGCTGGACAAGCTGAGACATGCCTTTCAGCCCGCCTTCACGATTGCGGACGCATCGATCCATATCACCCCCAGCTTGGGCATGGCCGTGTATCCCGACGATGGCAGCGACCCCGCGACGCTTCTGCGCAACGCCGATCTCGCGATGTACGAAGCCAAGGCGGCCGGTCGCAACACCTGCCGGTTCTTCAATGTCGAGATGCACGAGCGCGCGACGCGCAATCTCGGGATCGAAGCCCGCCTGCGAGTGGCTGTCGAGCGCGACGAGATGTGGCTGTCGTTCCAGCCGGTCGTAGCCGCACTCAACGGACGCCTGAGCGGAGCCGAGACCCTGCTGCGCTGGACAGGGCCCGACGGGATCGCGATGCCTCCCGAGCAGTTCATCCCGATCGCTGAACGTACGGGTCTCATCGTCCCGCTTGGTCGGTGGGTCATGGAGCAGGCCTGCGCGCAGATGGCCCGATGGAGTGCCGCCGGTACGTCGCTCGAGTACATCAGCGTGAACGTATCGCCGCGCGAGTTCCGCGATCCCGAGCTGACCGATAGCGTGCTCGAGACCCTGATGCGCAACGGTCTGAAAGGACGGCAACTGCAGATCGAGGTCACGGAGGGGCTGATGATCGACGATCAGCGGGGAGTGCGCGAGGCTCTGCTACGCCTGAGCCAGGCTGGGGTACGCCTGGCGATGGACGATTTCGGCACCGGGTATTCGTCGCTGTCCTGCCTGCATCGCTTCCCCTTCGACGTGCTCAAGATCGACCGCGAGTTCGTGGGCGGTATCGACGGCGATGACGACGCTCGCGCGCTCGTCGCGGCGGCGGTCCGGCTGGGGCACGAACTGGGTCTTGACGTGGTGGCGGAAGGCGTCGAGAACGCGAAGCAGCAGTCCATCCTCAGGCAGTTGGGGTGCCCGCTGCTTCAGGGCTATCACGTTGGCCGTCCATTACCGGCGCACGAGTTCCATACGCACTGGCTCCGCCGAGAGTCCGCGTTCTCGGCGGCACCGGCGCGTAAGGA
>JBILGF010000364.1:0-3741 GCA_044351195.1 Burkholderiales bacterium | reverse complement strand
CTGCATGTACTCGCGCACGCCCTGCAGGTCGCCACCGAGCGTGTGCGCGAGCGACACCTCGACCGCGCCGCGTCCAGGCAGCGCATCGGCGGGTCGCTGCAACGGCACTGCCATCGACTCGCCAATGGCCGCGAGCTGCACCACGGTCGCCTGCAGCGTGCTCACCGCAACGGCGGGCACGATGCGCTGGGTCAGGCGCAGCCGATCGGCCGCGGCGGCGCCGCGTTCGCCGGCCACGATCTCCCAGCCAAGGCCGGTAGACCCTGCCGGAACCTGGAACGGCCAGTGCACCGGTTTCGCGTCGCCAGGCGCGAGCGCCAGCACCTGCGTCGCGAGCGCCTGCGCCGTCGGGGCCACAGATGTACCGGCCGTCGAGGGCGTGACCGTTGCCGACACCGAGACCTCGATGGCGCGCTCGGATGCGTTGCGCACCACGACCTGCGCGTCGAAGCGGTCGCCCTCGCGCGCGAGCGCCGGCAGCGAGGAGAGCAGCATCAGGTCCTGGGTCGTGCGCAGGCTCGCCGAACCGGTGCCGAACAGGCCGGCACCCTCCTTGCCGCCGCCCGCCGAGGCGATGGCGACGATCCGGAAGGCGCTGAGCGAGTCGTTCAGCGGGATGTCGACCACCGCCTCGCCATTGGCATCGAGCGCGACGCTGCCGCGCCAGGACAGCAGCGTGTCGAACAGCTCGCGCGCCGACTGCCGCCCACCGCCGCCGCCCGGCAGCACCGCCTTGCGGCCGAAGTGGCGGCGCCCGATCACGTGCATCTGGGCGGTAGCGGTCGACACCTCGATGCCGCGCCGTCCCATCATCGCCTGCAGCAGCGCCCAGCTGTCATTGGGTGCCAGCTCGAGCAGAGCCTCATCGACTGCGGCGAGCGCGATCTCGCTGCCCACCGGAGGAATCGACCCATCGGCCCGGGTCACCCTGATCGCCACCCGGGCGCGTTCGCGTACCCGGTACACCGGACGCTCCGGCTTCACGTCGACCTTCAGTTCATGTGCGCGCCAGCCCACGGCGATCTCGCCGATGCCCATGCGGAACGCAGGCTTGCCGAGATCGACCGTGGACGTCGCACGTACCTCACCGACCCGGCCGCGCACCGCGAGCACCGACACGAACAGGTTGGGGGCATGCCGACCGGCCACCGGCACCTCGATCACGGGCGAATCCCCGCTCAGCCGGCGCACCGATGCATCGATCACGCCTTCGCGCTCGTGCGTGACCAGCACCGTCGCGGATCGGAACGGCATGCGCACCTGGAAGCGCGCCGTCTGGCCCGGCTCGTAGCGCGGCAACTCCGGCAGTACGTCCATCCGGTCGCTGTCCTCGACTCCGAACCACCAGGGTTCGCCACCGGCGATCCAGATCTCGCGGTTCGCGACGCTGGCGCGGCCGTCTGCATCCACCGCGCGCGCGCGCAGCACCAGGTTGCCACTGGCCGGCGGACGGCCTTCACACTCGATGCGGCCGCGTGCGTCGGTGCGCGCGCTGCACAGCGTACCGACGCGCGCCACGTCGGTATAGCTCTCGAAGGCATAGAAGCCGCCGAGCAGGCGCCGCCGGTGCGAAAAGGTCTCGCGGCGGAACATGTCCACGGTCACCGGCACGCCGGCCAGCGGGCGGCCATCCGGGTCCACCACGATTGCCTGCATCTTCACCCGGTCGCGCGCGCGCACCCAGTCGTCGACCCGCAGGCCGACGATCGCCGCCGATGGCAGCCACGCCGCCGTCGCGCTCGCAGTCAGCGTCTCGCCATTGGCATCGCGGTACTCCAGCTCGAACAGCAGGTCCTGCGGCGTAACGGCCGACGGCAGCCCCGCGACCCGCAGCCGTGCACCCCCGGCCGCGTCGAGCGTCGCCTGCTGCACGCCGACGATCTTCAGCGCACCATCGTCAACCGGCGAGGCAGCCTGCAGCCTGTCGCCGTTACCCGTGTATGCATGTGCGTCCAGCATGTCGATGTCGTGGCGATCGGCGAGCACACCCTCGACCACGTCGCCATTGGCGAAGACGAAGCCTTGGTGCAACGGGAATCGGATCGGACGCGGCATCGCCGCGGTCCGCAGGCGTACCGGATTGCCGCTGGCAGCGCCCCCGGAGAGATAGGCGAGCTGGATGTCGATGGCGGTTTCTGACACGGCCACCAGCGGGCGCGGTGGCGGACGTACCGTCGCGCGCATGGTCGGCAGCCGGAACTGCTCGACCCGGAACTCGCCCAGTTCGCGCATCTGCCGTGACTGCTGCAGCAGGATGCGATAGCTGCCGAGCTTCGCATCCCTGGGGACCTCCCAGCTGCCAAGCGCGCTGCCATCACGCCCCCACAGCACCGGCACCTCGTACTTCTGTTCGCTGCCCCGGTGCTCGATGACCACCGTGGACCCGGCCACGGCCGCCGGCGGCAGCGCAAAGCCGTCGCGCCGCCGCTCGCGCGCGAACAGCTTCATGTGCAGGGTCTCGCCGGCGCGCAGCAGCGACCGGTCGAGCACGGCACGCATCGTATACGGATCTTCCGGGTCGCCGGTCGGCAGGTTGAAGCGCCAGGGCGCGATGCCGTCGCTCCAGTCGCTCAGGGTGAAGGTGAAGTCCTCGCCGAGGCTTGCGGTCACCATCAGATGCCGTTCATGCCGGCTCGCGCAGCCAGGAAGGCGATCGTCCGCGGGCAGCACCTTGTCGACGCGCACCAGGCCGTCGCGGTCGCTGATGCCGTCATGGTAGATGCGCGCGTCGCAGTCCATCACCCGCACCCGCGCGCCGGCCACCGGTTCGCCGCGATCGAGGGAGGTCACCCAGACCAGCGACCCCTCGCGCCCGCGCTTGAAATGCGCCACCAGGTTGGTCACCAGCGCGGTGGCCGGCACGTAGTAGGGATCCTGTGAGGGTGCCGGTGGCGGGAGCTTCGGCCGCGGCAAGCCGGCAGCCAGCGCCTTGTCGATCGCATCGCGCTGGGCTCGCGCCTGCGGCGTGTCGTGCAAGGCCGCGCCCAGGCGGCGGCTGGCGAACTCGACCACGTAGAAGCCGGGACGCTGCAACGGGATGCCGATCACCTCGAATTCGCGCGGCCCGGTACTTCGCGGCAGCAGCACCTCGCGCGCCGCCGGTTCGTCGCGCAGGATCGATCGCCGGCCCGGATCCGTGCCGTCGCCCAGGCCGTACTCGCTCGCCCGGCGCATCCAGGTCACCAGTTCGCGCGGCGCAGGCGCATCCACACGCAGGATGCGTCCCTGCGTCCCGGCGGCACCGGACAGCGCATCGAGGTTGCGCACCGTCACCGGCAGCAGCGCACCGGCATGGGCCTCGACCAGCCCGAAGCGGGCGGCAAAGCGCATCAGCGGCGGATCCTCGTCGGTGCGCACGGTCAGCGGAAAGCTCGCGGCATTGGCGAGCGCACGCCCGGCATCATCGCGCAGCCGCGCTGGCAGTTCCAGGGTGAAGAACGCGTTCTCCGGGAACGGGCCCTTGAACTCGACCCAGTCGACCCGAGGATCGCGCCACGACGGGGCGAACCAGCCGGAGACCACCGCCCACCCTGCACGCAGCCGCGCGACGAGCCCGCTACCGGTCGTGGACGCGTCGGCGTTGGCATTGCCGGCCGGGGTGTCCGCCCCGGGGCCTGCGGGATCTGTCGCTGCCGCCGCCGTCCCTGCACTCGCCGCTGCGTCCGGAGGCGCTTCGGACGCCGCATCGCCCCGGCCCTCGACGGCGACCGGATAGCTGCGTCCGTCCGGCCCGCGCAGCCG
>JBILGF010000299.1:0-4584 GCA_044351195.1 Burkholderiales bacterium | reverse complement strand
GCGCAGCGATGAGGGCGATCGGTGGCGCGGGCCGTCGCGTGGCGCGGCCTGCTCGACTGATGGACTGATGGACTACTGGGCGACGGCGCCGGAGGCCTTCACGACTGCGCCCATGCGCACGAGTTCGCGCTGGATGAATCCGGCGAAGCCCTCCGGCGTGTCGCCGAGCGGGGCCGCACCGAGGCCGAGGAGGCGCTCCTTCATCTCCGGTGTCGCGAGGACGGTGGTCATGGTGGAGTTCAGGCGTTCGATCACCGCACGTGGCGTGCCGCGCGGAGCGAGCATGCCGGTCCAGAGACTCATCTCGTAGCCGGCCAGCCCGGCTTCGGCGATGGTCGGAACGTCGGGCAGTGCCTGGGACCGGCGCGACGAGGTGACCCCCAGCGGTCGCAGCCGACCCGCCCGGATGTGGGGCAATGCGGTGGGCACCGGCTCGAAGTCGAGCGAGATGGAGCCATTGATGATGTCCGCCAGGACCTGTCCGGCGGCCTTGTACGGCACATGCAGCAGGTCGACCTTGGCCAGCGTGCCGAACATCGCGCCGGCCAGGTGCTGGGAGGATCCGACGCCCACCGATCCGTAGCGCAGCTGGCCCGGTTGCGCGCGAGCCAGGGCGACCACTTCCTTCACCGTCTTCGCGGGGGTGTTCGGATTGATCAGCAGCACGCTCTCGACTGTCGCCAGACTGGTGATCGGCGCGAAATCGCGCACCGGGTCGTAGGCCAGCTTCGTGAACAGGTGCGGGCTCACGGCGATCGTCGTCGATGAACTGAACAGGAGCGTATAGCCATCGGGCACCGCCTGGGCGACGATCGCGGTGCCGGTCGTGCCGCCCGCACCCGGGCGGTTGTCGATGAGGAAGGTCCCCTTCAGCCGCTCCGACAAGGTCTGGGCAAAGAGCCGCGACAGCGTGTCGTTCAGCCCTCCGGCTGCGAACGGTACGACGCTGCGCACCGGACGCGATGGATAGTCATGGGACGGCTGCTGCGGCTGTGCGTGCGCGATGCCTGAGCAGCACATGACTGCGGCCGCCATGAGGCGGCTCGCGGCGCGCGGCGAGCGCCGTGCGGGTCGGTCGCTTGCACCGTATCCATTGCAGGGCATTGCATGTCCTCCCGTGTCACTGCACCTTGATGTCGGCGTCCTTGATGACCTTGGCCCAGGGCGCGATCTCCGAGGCGATCGCCTTGCGGAACGCTTCCGGTGAGCTGGCGATGATCTCCATGCCCTGGGCCATGAAGCGCTCGATCGTGTCCGGCTGACGAAGCACGCCGATCGCGCCCTTGGCGAACCGGTCGACGATCGGCCGAGGCGTGCCGCGCGGCAGGAACAGGCCCCGCCAGTCTCGTACCTCGAAGTTCGCCAGCCCGGCTTCGATCATCGTCGGCACCTCGGGCAGTTGCGCCGCGCGGCTGCGCGAGGACACGGCCAGCGGACGCAGCCGGCCATCCTTGATGAACGGCAGTGCCGAGGTCATCGATGCGAAGCTCATGGTGACGTTGCCCGAGACCAGGTCGGCCATCGCCGGCCCGCCGCCCTTGTGATGCAGGCCAGCGTGGCGCGGATGGCTGGCGATCCCGCGGGCGGCGGAAATCCCGGCATCGGGCTGTGGGGCTGTGAACATCGTCGTCTCTTCGTGTGTGTGCGGGATTCCTGCATCCCGGCGGGTATCGTACGCCGCCGCCGGACGGTGCTCAGGCGAGCGTCTGCATGCACCAGTTGGCGCTCGCCGCGAGCGCGCCATCCTGGCCATCGACGCCCATCCACTGGATGCCCAGCGGCATTGCGTCGACCGCCAGCAACGGCAGGCTGAACGTCGGAAAGCCCAGACCCGACCAGTATGCGAGAAAGGTCCGGCTGCCGGTGAACTCGAAGCCGCGCGGTGCGATACCCGAACAGGGCAGGGTGATGAAGCCGTCCGTCCCGGCAGCGACCGAGCGCACCTCGGCCTGCAGGCGCAGGCGGTTGGCGAGCAGGCCGTCGTACTGCGCGGGCGTGATCTCCTGTGCGCGCTGCATGAACCTGCGGATGCGTTCGCCGATCAGGTCGCCGTGCTGCTGCACGTAGGCTTCGTACGGCCAGCGCATCTCGTATGCCAGCAGGTCGAGACCTTCGTCGACCCATGCATCGAGCTGTTCCTCGAGCTGTGCCACACGCCGGTCATTGTCGCGGCTGATCAGCCGGACCCCGTGATCGGCCAGCGCCTGGGCGAAGCGGCCGAAAGCCAGTTCGGTGGCAGCGTCGATTTCAGCCCAGCCCTTCGTGTGCAGGTGGATCATGCGGTGCGGCTTTGCTGCAGCCGGCGCGCGGTCGCCGGCCCCCGGAAGCGACGCGTGCCCGGGGCTGCCCAGTGCCATGCTGGTCTGCGACGCGGCACACCAGACATCGTCCAGCGTGGCGCCGATGACGCCCAGGTGGTCGAGGGTCAGAGACAGCGGGTGCACGCCGCCCAGCGGCAGCATGCCGAGCGTCGGCTTGTAGCCGACCGCACCGTTGTACGAAGCCGGCCGTATCGTGGAGCCCTGGGTCTGCGTGCCGAAGGCGAGCGGGACCATGCCTGCGCCCACTGCCGCGGCCGAGCCGCTGGACGATCCGCCTGGCGTGCGGCCCGCGTCGAACGCGTTGGTGGTCGGCCCGGAAAAGCCGACCGCGAATTCGGTGGTGACCGTCTTGCCCACGATCACCGCGCCGCCCTTGCGCATCGCGTGCACCGGCGCCGCGTCGCATCCGGCCTGCCAGCCTGCAAACGCCGGGCTGTTCATTTGCGTGGGCAGGTCGCGGGTCGCGATGATGTCCTTCACGCCGATCGGACAGCCGTCCACCGGCGACAGCGGACGGCCATCGCGGTAGCGTGCCGTCGAGGCGTCCGCGGCTGCGCGGGCGGCTTCCAGGTCCAGCGCCACCCAGGCCCTGAGTACGGGCTCGCGCGCCTGGATGGTCGCGATGCAGCGCTCGAGGAAGTCGCGCGGCGTGTCGCTGCCGTCGAAGAATTGCGCGCGCGCCGCAGTGAACGAGACCGACTGCGGGTTGCGCCAGCGCTGCATGCCCGCTGCCCTACCTGACCAGCAGCGCGGTGAGTTCGCGCACGTCCTTCAACTGCTCGAGGTTGTGCACCATCTCGACGATCTGATTCGCCTTTTCCTTCGGCCACTTCGCGAAATCGCAGCAACCATGGAACTTGTCGGCCACTTCCTCGTAGGTCATCGGGTTGGCGGGGCTGCCCTTGCCGAAGTCTGCCGAGCCCTTGATCACGCGCCCGTCCTTCATGCGGATCTCGATGATGGTGGTCATCTTGTCGTAGCCCGCTGCCTCGGCCTCAGGGTGCACGCCGAAATCGACCTTCTCGATCATCGCCTGCACGTCGGGACGCAACACGACGTCATCGGTGAACTCGGGGAGGTTCGCGCGTCCGTCGAGCAGCAGGATCGCCATGCAGAACTCCATGCTGAACTTGGCCTGCAGTTCGTTGCGCGGCCGATGATGGATCAATGCATTGGGCATGTTGTGGTTGGTGCCCACCTTAACCTGTTCGACCTGGTCGGCCGTGATGCCGTGGGCCTTGATCAGTTCGAGCATCCTGGTCATGCCGGGATGGGTCAGCGAGCCTGACGGATGCGGCTTGATCGAGACGCCCGGAGTGACGAAGGTCCAGGGCCTGCCGAGGAAGCCGTTGATCGAGCCGTCGTCCCAGCCACCGCCTGCGGCCTTGAAGAAACCGCGACCGGCTTCGAGGATGTTCGGCGCGGCTGTCCAGCCCATCTTCGCCATGTCGGTCGCGAACACGCCCGACTCGGCGGCCTTGCCGGCGTGGAACGGCTTGGTCATGGTGCCGAAGTTCTCGCGCAGGCCGGCGGACTGGCTGCCGGCGATCGACAGGGCGCGCAGCACCGCTTCCTTGGGCAGGCCGTACAGCTTGGACGCTGCCGTGGCCGATGCGAACGTGCCGCAGGTGGCGGTGGCGTGGAAGCCTTCCTGGTAGTGCCGCGGGTTGATCGCCTCGGCGATCTTGCACTCGACCTCGACGCCGAGGTGATATGCGAGCATCAGATCGCGGCCGGAGCGCCCGTCGCGCTCACTGATCGCCAGCGCCGACGGCAGGCACGGTGCGGTCGGATGGGTGAGCAGGCCATACACGCGATCCTTGGCCACTGCGAGCTGGGTGTCGTCGTAATCGTCGGCGTGGATGCCCACGCCATTGGCGAACGCCGCGAACCGGGCCGGGAGCCTGAGCGACATGCCGATCGCGGAACACTGACCGCCGGCAAAACCCTGGGCGGCCAGGTAGTCGCGCACGATCTCGCCCGAGTGGGCCACTGATCCGGACAGTGCGAGGCCGAGCCCGTCGAGGATCGACTTCTTGCCTACCGCGAGCACGTCGGCCGGGATGTCTTCGTAGCGCGTGCCGACGATGAAATCGGCGACATAACCGGTCAGCGACTCGGCAGGGACGGGGGCGGTGGCCATCAGGTTCTCCTCGGAACACGACAAAAGTCGGGAATTGTACCAAAGCACGCCGCCGGCCTTTTGCCGCGCGCAGCGCCCGGCAGCCGGGCGCTGCGCGCGGCGCGGGTCACTCCACGACCA
>JBILGF010000298.1:0-4629 GCA_044351195.1 Burkholderiales bacterium | reverse complement strand
GCGCCGGGCATACCATCGTGCTGACCACCCACTACCTGGAAGAAGCCGAGACGCTGTGCAACCGGATTGCGATGCTGAAGCTGGGGCGCATCGTTGCGCTCGACACCACGGCCAATCTCCTGCGCGTGGCACGCACGACCCAGAAGCGGGTACGCATGCGCCTGTCGGGCGCGGGGCTGCCCGCGGCGATTGCAGCGCGCGACCCGGTGCGCGACGGCGATGCCGTCTCGATCGCGCTCGGCGCCTACGACGACCTCGAGCAGATCCTCGCCGAGGTGCGCAACGCAGGCGAATCGGTGCTGGACCTCGAGGTGCTCCAGCCCGACCTGCAGGATGTCTTCATGCAGGTGATGACCCGGCACTGAGCGGTCGGCCATGAGCACTGCCGGCGCGGCGCGCTCCACCCGTGCGGTCGTCGCCACGCTGGGCACCACGCAGACCATCGGCTGGGCATCGAGCTACTACCTGCCGGCGCTGCTGGCCGACCCGATCGCGCGCGACCTCGGGGTGTCGCCAGGAATGGTTTTCGCTGCGTTCTCGGCGGCGCTGCTGGCGTCCGGGGCGCTTGGCCCGCTCGCCGGCCGGCTGATCGACCGGCACGGCGGTCGCTCGGTGCTGTGCGCGTCCAACGTGATCCTGGCGGCGGGGCTGCTGCTGCTGTCGGTAGCCACGGGGCCGGTCGGGCTGTTTGCCAGCTGGCTGGTGATCGGCGTGGGCATTGCCGCCGGCCTCTACGATGCGGCCTTCGCGACGCTGGTCGGCATCTACCGCGAGCGGTCGCGCCAGGCGATCACCGGCATCACGCTGATCGCCGGTTTTGCCAGCACGATCGGCTGGCCCATCACTGCACTGATCGAGGACGGCCACGGCTGGCGCATGGCCTGCGTGTTCTGGGCGCTGGTACACATCGTGGTCTGCCTGCCGGCCAACCGCTGGTTGCTGCCCGCGCCCGCCGCCGTGCCGCTGCCAGGTCCCGACGGCGCGTCGGCCACCCATGGGGGCGCATCGGGCGCATCGGTTGCATCGGCTGCGCGATCGGTGGCGCCCGCCTCCGGCGCAGGCCTGGCGCAGCGCCAGCGGCGCACGACGGTGCTGCTGCTCGGCTTCGTGTTCGCGGCCTCGGCCTTCGTGGCTGGCGCGATGGCCACGCAGATGATCCGGCTGCTCGAAGCCATGGGGGCGACACCTGCCGAGGCGATCTTCGCCGGCATGCTGATCGGCCCGGCACAGGTGCTGGCCCGCGTGGTCGAGTTCGCAGTCGCGCGCCGGGTGACGCCGCTGGTGAGCGCGCGCGTCGCGCTGTCTCTGCATCCCGTCGGCGCGGTCGCCCTGGCCGTGGTCGGGGCGCCGGCGGCAGTGCCGTTCGCGCTGCTGCACGGGGCGACCAACGGCCTGGTGACCATTGCCCGCGGCACCCTGCCGCTCTGGCTGTTCGGACCGGACGGGTATGGCGCGCTGCTCGGCCGCATCGGGGGCATCGCGCGCATCGCCCAGGCGATCGCGCCCTTCGCGTTCGGGCTGGCGGTCGACGCGCTGGGTGGCGGCGCGGTGCTGATCACCGGTGCGCTGATGGCCGCAGCGGTACTCGGCCTGCTGGTGATACGGCGACTGCCGGGGGCTTGATCACGGGCCGTGCCGAGGAGCCTTGCCTGTCGCGCGCCGGAGGCGCGGCCGCTGGGTGCGGACGCGGGCGGAAACCCGTTGCGGCAGCGCGCACGCGAAAACTGCCCGGTGCGACACGGTTGTCGCGGCCGGCGGACGGGCAGGGGTGTAAAATCCGGGGTCTGTCGCCGCCGGTCCACCGCCGGCGACCCTTCGGTGTCGATCGACGCCGACCCTCCTTCTGGCGGCCCCCTTGTCCGAACACCTGCTTCCGATCGCCCTTCCAGCCACCGATGTACGTGGCGGCTTCGTCACGCTCCTCTACAAGGAGACGCTGCGCTTCTGGAAGGTGAGCATGCAGACGGTGTTCGCACCGGTGGTGACCACCGTGCTCTACCTGATGATCTTCTCCCATGTGCTGTCGGGGCGGGTCGAGGCATTCCCGGGCATCAGCTACAGTGCCTTCCTGGTGCCCGGGCTGGCGATGATGGCTGCCCTGCAGAATGCGTTCGCCAACACCTCGTCGTCGATGATCCAGTCGAAGATGACCGGAAACCTGGTGTTCATCCTGCTGCCGCCGCTGTCCCCGGCCGAGATCGTCGGCGCCTACGTGCTGGCGGCGATGGCACGCGGCTTCCTGTGCGGTGTCGCGGTGCTGGTGGTCGGCGCCTGGTTTGCCCCCTTGCCGCTGGCGCATCCGCTCGCGGTGGTGGTGTTCGCGATGCTCGGCTCGGCCTCGCTCGGGGCGCTCGGGCTGGTGGCCGGCATCTATTCGGACAAGGTCGACCAGTTGTCCGCCTTCCAGCATTTCGTGGTGGTACCGCTGACCTTCCTGGCCGGGGTGTTCTACTCCGTGCAGACGCTGCCACCGCTGTGGCAGGCCGCCTCCCACCTCAACCCCGTTTTCTACATGGTCGACGGCTTCCGCTGGGGCTTCTTCGGCGCTGCGGACGTCTCGCCCTGGCTGTCGCTGTCGGTCGTCTCGGCCTGCCTCGTGGCGGTCACGATCTGGGCCATGCTGCTGCTCAAGAGCGGCTACAAGCTGCGCCACTGAAGCGAGGAAACGATCATGGACAAGCTGGTCATCGAGGGTGGTGCGAGGTTGCGCGGCGAGGTGCAGGTCTCGGGGGCGAAGAATTCCGCGCTGCCGGTGCTGTGCGCGGCCATCCTTTCGGACGAGCCGCTGACCGTCACCAACGTACCGCAACTGCAGGACGTGGCCACCACTGCCAGGCTGCTGCAGACCATGGGGGCGAGCGTCGAGCGGCCTGCGCGGCACACCATGGTGCTCGACTGCGCGAAGCTCGACCGCCTCGAGGCTTCTTACGACCTGGTGCGCACGATGCGTGCATCGATCCTCGTGCTCGGGCCGATGGTCGCGCGCTTCGGCCGTGCCCGGGTGTCGTTGCCCGGCGGCTGCGCGATCGGCCAGCGCCCGGTCGACCTCCACATCAAGGGGCTGCAGGCGCTGGGCGCCGAGATCTCGATCGAGCACGGTTACCTCGAGGCGCGCGTGGCACGGCCCGGTGGCAGTACCCGGCTGCGTGGCGCACCGATCTTCATGGACCTGGTGTCGGTGACCGGCACCGAGAACCTGATGATGGCCGCGGCACTGGCCGAAGGCTCGACGGTGATCCAGAACGCCGCGCGCGAACCGGAGGTGGTCGAGCTGGCACGCTGCCTGAACGCCATGGGAGCCCGCATAACGGGGGCTGGCGAAAGCGAGATCACCATCGAAGGCGTCGAGCGGCTGCATGGTGCCCAATGGCACATCATGCCCGACCGCATCGAGGCCGGCACCTTCCTCGCCGCGGCTGCCGCGACCCGTGGCGAGTTGCTGCTGCGCGGTGCCAACCCCTCGCACCTGACCGCGATCCTCGACAAGCTGCGCGAGGCTGGCGCCCGGATCGAGGCCGGAACCGACACGATCTCGCTGTCGATGCCCCATCGTGCGCGCGCCGTGAACGTGCGCACCGCACCCTATCCCGGGTTTGCCACCGACATGCAGGCGCAGCTGATGGCGCTCGACTGCGTGGCGGAGGGCACGGCCACCATCGTCGAGACCATCTTCGAGAACCGGTTCATGCACGCGCTCGAGATGAAGCGCATGGGCGCGCAGATCGAGATCGACGGCAACACCGCGATCATCCAGGGCGTGCCGCAGCTCGACGGCGCGGCAGTCATGGCCACCGACCTGCGCGCCTCGGCCAGCCTGATCATCGCCGCGCTCGCGGCCAGCGGCGAGACCGTGATCGACCGCATCTACCACCTCGACCGCGGTTACGAGGCGATCGAGCAGAAACTGTGCGGCCTGGGCGCGAAGATCCGTCGGGTCCGCTGAACTGTCCATCCTGCCTGCCTCACGACGCCGCCACCTGCCCGCTGAACCCGGAGCACCCGTACTGGAACCGCCGAATTGACCTCCGCACCGATCATCACCATCGCGCTCTCCAAGGGCCGGATCTACGACGACACGCTGCCGCTGCTCGCGCAGGCGGGGCTGGTGCCGGCGATCGATCCCGAGCGTTCGCGCAAGCTGATCATCCCGACCAACCGCCCCGATGTGCGGCTGGTGATCGTGCGCGCGACCGACGTACCGACTTATGTCCAGTTCGGGGGGGCCGACCTCGGCGTCGCCGGCAAGGACGTGCTCGACGAGCATGGCGGGAACGGCCTCTACCAGCCGGTCGATCTCGACATCGCGCGCTGCCGGATGGTGGTCGCCGCGCATGCCGACTTCGATTACGCGGCTGCGGTGGCGCAGCGCCGCCGGCTGCGTGCCGCGACCAAGTTCGAGCGTACGGCCCGTGAGCATTTCGCAGCGAAGGGGCTGCACGTCGACCTGATCAAGCTGTACGGCTCGATGGAGCTCGCGCCGCTCACCGGCCTGGCCGATGTCATCGTCGACCTGGTCGATACCGGCAACACGCTGAAGGCGAACAACCTGGTGTCGGTGGAAGAGATCTCCCGCGTGAGTGCGCGCCTCATCGTCAATCCGGCCGCGTTGCGGCTCAAGCGCGAAGCGCT
>JBILGF010000297.1:0-4632 GCA_044351195.1 Burkholderiales bacterium | reverse complement strand
GATGCAGCGATGCTCGAAGCTGCGGCAGCGGGGGTCGGCTATCCGCTGCTGGTCAAGGCAGCAGCCGGCGGTGGCGGCATCGGCATGCGTCGGGTCGACGATGCGTCCGGCGTCGCGTCGGCCGTCGCGGCGACACAGGCCCTTGCCGCACGGGCGTTCAAGGATGGATCGGTCTACCTCGAACGCTACGTGCCGCGTGCACGCCATGTCGAGGTGCAGGTGTTCGGCTTCGGCGATGGCCGCGCGATCCATCTCTTCGAACGCGATTGCTCGATCCAGCGGCGCTTCCAGAAGGTGATCGAGGAGAGCCCCGCGCCAGGTCTGTCGCAGTCCACGCGGCTGGCCATGTGCGAGGCTGCGGCCGCACTGGCCCGCGAGCAGCGCTACCGTGGCGCCGGTACGGTCGAGTTCGTGGTCGATGCCGACAGCGGAGACTTCTTCTTCCTCGAGATGAACACCCGGATCCAGGTCGAGCATCCGGTGACCGAGATGAACACCGGCGTCGACCTGGTGGCGATGCAACTGCTGCTCGCCGGCGGCGGCGCGCTGCCGGTGCAGGCGCAGGCCGACATCCTGGCCTACGGCCATGCGATCGAGGTGCGCCTGTATGCCGAGCGTCCGCTGAAGGGCTTCCTGCCTTCGACCGGCACGCTCACGACCTTCGAGATGCCGGCTGCAGGGGATGGCCTGCGCATCGATGCCGGCGTGCGCGCCGGTGACGCCATCAGCCACTGGTACGACCCGATGATCGCGAAGGTGATCGCCCATGGGGCCAGCAGGGATGATGCGATCGACCGCCTGCTCGCCGCGCTCGGCGCGGTGCGCATCGAAGGCGTCGAGACCAACCTGCTGTTCCTGCAGCGCACGCTAGACCATGCGTCGTTCCGGGCGGGCGAGGTGTTCACCGGCTTCATCGATGCGCACAAGGCGGTGCTGCTGGCAAAGTGAGCGCATGGCTGCGGCGGCCTGCCGGCCGGATACTCGGCCGCGTCGATCGCGATCGAGCCTCGTTCGGGTAGCGTCGCTACCCTGTGCGCAGTTGCCGCAAGTTCAAGGGAGTAGCCCGACGGTGAAGATGGCCGAGAATTCGTTGTTCGCGATCCTGCTGCGCGCGCGCTGGTCGATCAGCTTGGCGATCGCCGCCGCACTGGTGCTGCTGTCGTTCGTGCTGCTGCCCGACACCTTCCGGCTGATCGGCATCGTCGCCGCGCTGCCGTTCATCGTGATTGGCGCGATCGCGCTGCGCAGGCAATGGGGGCGTCCCGGCGCGGCGCAGGTGGCGCGCATCACCGAGGCGGCAGGCGCGATGGCCTGGCAGGCGTTCGCCGCGCTGCTCGAGTCGTCGTTCCGGCGCGACGGCTGCACCATCGTCCGGTCGAACGTCGAGGCGTTCGATTTCGAACTGGAGCGTCCCGGCACCGAGCATGCCGGGCGCAAGGTGCTGGTCAGTGCGCGGCGCTGGAAGGCCGCGCGTACCGGCATCGAACCGCTGCGTGCGCTGCAGGCCGAGCGCGAGGCGCGCGGGGCCTCGGGCGCGATCTACGTCTGCATCAACGAAGTGTCCGAGGGTGCGCGCCGGTTTGCCGACGAGAAGGGCATCACGATCTGGCAGGCGGGAGAGGTGGCGCATGCGCTGCAGGGGTTGCCGCTGGCGGCACGCTAGCGGCGGCGCCACGCCTTCCTCAGTCGAACCTGATCTTCAGCCTGGGCAGCAGCTGCTCCCAGCGCGCCACGCCCTCGCGCATCTTCGCCTCGAACGCCTCCGGCGTGCTCGGCGCCGGTTCGAAGCCGGCACCTTCGAGTGTCTTGCGGGCAGCCGGACTGGCAAGGATGGCCGCTACCTCGGCATTGAGCTTCTTCGCGATGTCGCGCGGCAGCTTCGGCGGCCCCGCCATGCCGATCCACTGCGCGAGGTCGACGCCCTTGACGCCCGCTTCGTCCAGCGTCGGGATGTCCGGCAGTGCCTTCGAGCGCGCCGACGCGATCACTGCCAGGATGCGCACCTTGCCAGCGCGGTGGTGCGGGATCACCGGCGATGAGCCGAGCACCACGATCGGGATCTGGCCGCCGACCAGGTCGATGATCGCCGCGCCACCGCCCTTGTACGGGATGTGGGTCATGTCGATGCCGGTGGCGAGCTTGATCATCTCGCCTGCCAGGTGCTGCGGATGGCCGTGCCCGGACGAACCGAACGACAGCTTGCCCGGCACGGTGCGCGCATGGGCGACCAGCTCCTTCAGGCTGGTGGCCGGCACCGCGCCGTGCACGGCCAGCACCAGCGGCTGCGTGGTCAGCAGGCTGATGCCGGTGAAGCTGCGCGGATCCCAGGGCAGCTTGCGGTAGGTGAACGGCAGCAGCGTGGCGGAGTCGCTGGCGGTGCCCAGCGTGTAGCCGTCGGGCGCCGCGCGTGCCAGCAGCTCGTAGCCGATGCCCCCGCCCGCGCCAGAGCGGTTGTCTGCGATGAACTGCTGGCCGTAGGTGGTGCTCAGGCGCTCGGCCACCACGCGCGACACCAGGTCTGCCGCGCCGCCGGGGGCGAACGGGACGATCATGCGGACGGGCCGGGCTGGCCACGCCTGCATGGCCGCTTGCTGGGCTGCTGACAGGCCTGGCAACAGGCCTGCGAACACGGCTGCCAGCCCGGGCAGGAAATGACGGGACATGCGCATCACGACGACTCCGGTTGTGCAATGTGGAATCGGGCATCGTGAAGTATCCTGAGCGATGCCGCAACCCGGAGGACACAAGGAATGGCTGCTTCAGAGAAAGCGAAGACCGGCGCCCGACCGGCGACCCCGAACATCCTGCTGATCCTGGCGGACAACCTCGGCTGGGGCGAACTCGGCTGCTATGGCGGCGGCGTGCTGCGCGGGGCGCCGACGCCGCGCATCGACGCGCTCGCCGCGCAGGGCCTGCGCCTGACCAACTTCAATGTCGAGAGCGACTGCGTGCCCACCCGCTCGGCGCTGATGACCGGCCGCCATCCGATCCGCACCGGCGCCCTGCAGTCGGTACCGGCCGGCCTGCCGCAGGGGTTGATCCCCTGGGAGGTGACACTCGGGCAACTGATGCAGCGGCAGGGCTATGCCACAGGCTGTTTCGGCAAGTGGCACCTCGGCGACCGGCCCGGGCGCTACCCGCACGAGCGCGGCTTCGATGCCTGGTACGGCATCCCGCGCACCACCAACGAGAGCCTGTTCACCAGCACCCCGGGTTTCGACCCGTCCGTGGTGCCGATGCCCTATGTGATGTCGGGCCGTGCCGGAGAGCCGGCAGCGGAGCGCCATGTGTACGACCTCGACGCCAGGCGACTGATCGACAGCGAACTCACGGCGCACGCGATCGACTTCATGTCGACCCAGGTCGCGGCTGGGGTGCCGTTCTTCACGTACGTGCCGTTGACCCACCTGCACTATCCGACGCTGCCGCATCCCGAGTTCAGCGGCCGCACCGGCGCCGGGGATTTCGCCGATGCAATGGTCGAGATGGATTTCCGCACCGGGCAGATGCTCGATGCGATCGATCGGCTGGGCATCGCGGACGATACGCTGGTGATCTTCGCCAGCGACAACGGACCCGAGTTCCGCCGGCCGTGGCGCGGCACTGCCGGGCCGTGGACCGGCACCTACCACACCTCGATGGAAGGTTCGCTGCGCGTGCCGTTCATCGTGCGCTGGCCGGGACGGGTACCGCAGGGCACGGTGAGCGATGCCATCGTGCACGTGACGGACCTGTTCACGACGCTGTCGCGCCTGGCCGGCGCGGCGCTGCCCGACGACCGCCCGATCGACGGTATCGACCAGCTCGACTTCCTGCTCGACCCGTCCGCCGGGTCGAAACGCGAAGGTTTCGTCTACTACATCAAGGACGAGATCCGCGCGGCGAAGTGGCGCGACTGGAAGATGCATTTCGTGTGGGAACCCGAGCCCAACACCGGCACCAACCACCTCGAGGCACCCTACCTGTTCAACCTGGTCCGTGACCCGAAGGAAGAGACCGACCTCAACAGCACCGGCGACGGCTGGGCACGCGGGCCGATCCGCCGCATGGTGGTGGCGTTCCAGCAGGGCCTGAAGGCCAACCCGCCGATCCCGCCCGGTTCTCCCGACGACTATCGGCCCACGCCGAAGAAGGATGCGCCATGAATGCACCCGTGAAGCCGCTCGCCCTGCCGCCGCGCAGCCGCAAGCCGCGTACGCGCGGCCTGACCTCGATGATCGACTTCGGACCTGACACCTTCGGCTGGACGGGTGCCGTCGGTGGTATCGAGCCGTTGCTGCAGGCCTGTGGCGACTACATCGACTTCGCGAAGATCTATGCGATGAATGCGCTGCTGCTGCCGCGCGACGTGGTAAAGGCGGCCGCACGCTGCTACCGGGACCATGACGTGGTGCCGTTTGCCGGCGGCATCCTGTTCGAGTACGCCTGGCAGCGCAACGAACTGGACGGCCTCGAGGCGCTGCTCGCCGACCTCGAGATCGGCGGGCTCGAGATCTCCGAGAACTACGTGCAGCTCACGCCCGACGAGCGCGCACGGCTGATCGAGCGCTTCCAGAAGCGCGGCCTCTACATCAAGTACGAATTCGGCCGCAAGTCGCCGACCGAGCCGCTGTCCCTCGATGAGCTCGGCGG
>JBILGF010000024.1:0-14387 GCA_044351195.1 Burkholderiales bacterium | reverse complement strand
CTGGTGCCATCCGCCACGAGCAGTGCATCGCTGGCAGCCGCGCGCATCTTCGGCAGCACCGACAGTTCGCCGATCTTCATCGACGTCTCGTAGTGCTCGGCCTCGTAGCCGAAGCTGCCGGCCATGCCGCAGCAGGTCGCCTCGATCGTCTCGACCGACAGGCCCGGCACCAGCTTCAGCACCTGCTCGACCGCCGGCATGACGTCGAATGCCTTCTGGTGGCAGTGGCCGTGCAGCACCACCTTCGTCTGCTCGATCGCCTTCAGCGGCAGTTGCAGGCGGCCGGCAGACAGTTCGCGCGCGAGGAACTCCTCGAACAGGAATGACGCTGCACCGACCGGGCCGGCTTCGGCCTTCGGCAGCATCGACTGCCACTCGTCGCGCAGTCCCAGCAGGCACGACGGCTCCAGGCCGACCACCGGCACGCCGCGCTCGACGTACGGCTTCAGCGCATCGAGCGAGCGCCGTGCCTCGGCCTTCGCCTCGTCGACCAGGCCGGCCGACAGGAAGGTACGGCCGCAGCACAACGGCCGGTCACCGTCGGCAGCCTTCGCCGTGTGCACTGTGTAGCCGGCGGCCTGCAGCACCGCGACCGCCGCGCGGGCGTTCTCCGGTTCGAAGTAGCGGTTGAACGTGTCGACCAGCAGCACGACCTCGCGTCCAGCTTGCGGCGCGGCGGCCGCACCCTGCCCGCCGGCGGCCGCCTCGCGATCGTGGAAGGGCTGGCGATGCCAGGTCGGCAGCGAGCGCCTTGCGCTCAGGCCGGTGAACTTCTCCGACAGGGCGGCAGCACCGGGCAGCGCGTTGCGCAGGTTCATCAGCCCGGAGAAACGCGCGGCGAGCGGCGCATAGCGCGGCAGGAACGCCACGAGCCGGTCGCGCAGGGTCAGGCCGTGCTTCTTCTTGTAGTGGCCGAGGAACTCGACCTTCATCTTCGCCATGTCGACACCGGTCGGGCACTCGCGCTTGCAGCCCTTGCACGACACGCACAGCTCCATCGTGCGGTACATCTCTTCGGAGGTGAACGCGTCGGGACCGAGTTGCCCGGAGATCGCCAGGCGCAGCGTGTTCGCGCGGCCACGGGTGAGGTGCTGTTCGTCGCCGGTGGCGCGATACGACGGGCACATCGTGCCGGCGTCGAACTTGCGGCAGTGGCCGTTGTTGTTGCACGCCTCTATCGCCTTCGAGAACCCGGCGCTGCGTGCGCCGGGCGCAGTCGCGTCTTCGGTCGCGTCGCTCCAGTCGAGGGCGGTGTCGATCGGGTCAGCCGCGTAGCCGGGCTTGAACCGGTACAGCGTGCGGTCGTCCTGCTTCGGCGGCCGCACGATCTTGCCGGGATTGAGCAGCCCGCGCGGATCGAACAGGTCCTTCACCTCCTCGAACGCGCGGGTGAGCCTGGAGCCGTAGAACGGTTCGATCCACTCGGAACGCACGAGTCCGTCGCCATGCTCTCCGGAGTAGGCGCCCTTGTACTCGCGCACCAGCGCCATCGCTTCCTCGGCGATCGCGCGCATCTGGGTCGCACCCTCGCGCCGCATGTCGAGGATCGGCCGCACATGCAGGCAGCCCACCGACGCATGTGCATACCAGGTGCCGGTGGTGCCATTGCGGTGGAACACCTCGGTCAGGCGCGAGGTGTAGTCGGCCAGGTGCTCGAGCGGCACCGCGCAGTCCTCGATGAACGACACCGGCTTGCCGTCGCCCTTCATCGACATCATGATGTTCAGGCCTGCCTTGCGCACGTCCCACAGTTCTTTCTGCAGCTTCGCATCGGTGATCTCGACCACGCCGCCCGGCAGCCCGAGCGAGTCGGCCATCAGTTCGCCCAATTGCTTCAGCCGCCGCAGGTTTTCGGCCTGGCTCTCGGGCGAGCCGTCGCCGGCGAACTCGACCAGCAGGATCGCGTCCGGGTCGCCCTTGACGCAGCGCTCGACGATCGGCAGGAAAGCAGGGTTGGAACGCGCGAGCCCGATCATCGTTCGATCGACCGCCTCGACCGCGACCGGTCCGAGCTTGACGATGTGCTGCGCCGCGTCCATCGCCTGCCGGAACGTCGGGAAGTGGCAGACGCCGAGCGCCTTGTGCACCGGCAGCGGGGAGAGCTTCAGCTTGATCCGGCGCGAGTAGGCCAGCGTGCCCTCGGACCCGACCAGCAGGTGCGCCATGTTGAAGCCGGGCTGCGCGAGCCGGTTCAGGTTGTAGCCGGCGACGTTGCGGATCACATCCGGGTAGCGGAACGCGATCTCTTCCAGTTCGCGCTTCACGATGGCCTGCACCCGGTCGACGAGGTCGCGGTACACCGGGTGCGCCGGCGCCGACTCGTCGAAGACGAATGCATCGCCGGCCGCGGTGATCGCCTCGACCGCGAGCACGTTGTCCACCATGTTGCCGTAGTGGATCGAGCGCGAGCCGCAGCTGTTGTTGCCGGTCATGCCGCCGATGGTTGCCTGCGCGCTGGTCGACACATCGACCGGATACCAGAGGCCGTGCGGCTTGAGCCATGCGTTCAGGTGGTCGAGCACGATGCCCGGCTGCACCCACACCGTGCGCGCCGCCTTGTCGAACTCGAGCACCTGGTTCACGTGGCGCGACAGGTCGATCACCAGTGCGGCGCCGACGGTCTGGCCGCACTGCGAAGTGCCGCCGCCGCGCGGCATCACCGGGATGCCCTGGTCGAGCGCGATGCGGAACGCGGTCTCGGCATCGCGTTCGTTCCTGGGTATCACCACGCCGACCGGGTCGACCTGGTAGATCGACGCATCGGTCGAGTAGCGTCCGCGCGAGAAGCGGTCGAACAGCACCTCGCCTTCGATCTCGCGGCGAAGCAGGTCGGCAAGCGCTCCGTCGCCGCGGCGCGGGTGGAAGTGGACGGTGAATTCCCCGGGTCGTGCAGGCGCGTTCATTCGAGTGTCGTGTCCGTGTTCAGGCCGGCTGTGCCGGCTCGGTGTCGTCGGGCTTCGTGCTGGCGATCATCGCGTCCACCAGCGTCTGCGCTTCCTGCGCGCCGGACACCGCGTAGCGGCGATTGAAGATGAAGAAGGGCACGCCTTCGACGCCCATGCGCCGGGCCTGCAGGTCGGCGTCATCGATCGCGCGCAGCGCTTCGGGGTCGGCCAGGTGCGCGCGGGCACGCTGCGGATCGAGGCCCTCAACCTCGGCGACCGCCACCAGCGTGTCGATGTCGGTGAGGTCGCGGCCGTCGATGAAGTAGGCGCGCATCATCGCTTCCTTGACCTCGGGCTGGACGCCGAGCTCGGCGGCAAGCGCGATCAGCGCGTGCGCAGCCTTCGTGTTCGGCTGGCTCAGGATGCGGTCGAACGCGAAGTCGATGCCGACCGTACTGCCGACACCGGACACGCGGGCATAGACATCCGCGCTGGAACGGCCGCCCCACTTGCGCGCGACATAGTCCGCCCGCGGCATGCCTTCGGGCGGCAGGTCCGGATTCAACTGGAAGGGCTGGAAGCTGACCTTCGGTGCCGGCGCGCCGGGGCAGGCCCGGGCGTACAGCTCCAGCGCCGTCTCCAGGCGGCGCTTGCCGATGTAGCACCAGGGACAGACCACGTCCGAGACCACCTCGATCGTCAGCGGTTCCATGGCATCGGTGTTGCCATCGGTATCCTTGTCCATCAGCCAGCCTCCGGTTTGACCTGCGGGGCATCGAGCGCATCGAGCACCAACACCAGCTTGTGCGCGAGGTGATCGCGCAGGATCGAGCCCAGGCGCGCGCCGTCGCGTGTGCCCAGGGCATCGAGCATCATCTCGTGTTCGCGCACGGCCTGCTGCCAGCGTTCACCGGACAGGTTCGCCATGTAGCGCACCCGCTGCACCTTCGCGTTGAGCGCCCGCCACGACTGCACCAGCGTCGCATTGCCGGTGAACTCGACCAGACGGGCGTGGATGTCCTGGTTGCAGCGGAAGTAGGCCGCCAGGTCGCCTCGCACCTGGTGCAGCACCATCGCGTAGTGCAGCGCGCGGATCTCCGCCACCTGCGCGTCGGTCGCCTGCGCGCACACCAGTTCCCCCGCCAGGGCCTCGAGCGCGCCGAGCACGAGGAACACTTCCCGGACGCGCGGCGCGTCGATCAGGGCCACGAACGCGCCGCGATTGGGCTGCAGTTCCACCAGGCCCTCGGACGCCAGGAACTTGATCGCCTCGCGCAGCGGGGTGCGCGAGATGCCCAGGTGCTCCGCCAGCACCCGTTCGTTCAGCTTCATCCCCGGCGCGAGTTCGCCCTGGATGATCATGTCGCGCAGCCGATCGATGCCGGCAACGTGCAGCAAGCGGCGCTCGACGGGAACCTGGGCAGTATCCATGCACCAGAACCTATCCCGATTGCATGCAAAATGCAATCCACCACAAATCCGGGTCAGACACGGATTTTCCCGAGGCTAGCCGGGGCCTGGATCCCGGGGTCGACCTCTGGCATCTGACCGCGATTTTATAAGGCTTCTGGAAATCCGTGTCTGACCCGGAATTCGCTGTACGCTTCTGGAAATCCGTGTCTGACCCGGGTTTTGGGTTGACTTTGCATACAATCGTGCCTACTGTCTGGTCCTCCATTCAGCAGTTCGTTCGAGGAGAGTTCGATGCCTACCCCCGCCGGCCGCCATTTCCTGCAGATCCCGGGGCCCTCGAACGTGCCCGACCGCGTCCTGCGCGCGATCGACCGGCCGACGATCGACCACCGCGGGCCGGAGTTCCAGCAACTGGGGCTGGCGGTGCTGGGCGGGCTGAAGACGATCTTCCGTACCGAGCATCCGGTGATCATGTTCCCGGCCTCGGGCACGGGCGGCTGGGAAGCCGCACTGGTGAACACGCTGTCGGCCGGGGACAAGGTGCTGATGTACGAGACCGGCCATTTCGCATCGCTGTGGAAAGCCATCGCCGAGCGGCTCGGGCTGGTGCCGGAATTCCTGGCGGTGGGCGACGACTCCTGGCGCCGTGGCGCCGACCCGGCGGCGATCGAGGCACGCCTCGCGTCCGACCCGAAGCACGAGATCAAGGCGGTCTGCGTGGTGCACAACGAGACCTCGACCGGAGTCACCTCGCACATCGACCAGGTGCGCAAGGCGATCGACCGTGCCGGCCACCCGGCGCTGTTGATGGTCGATACCATCTCGGGGCTCGGTTCGATCGACTACCGCCACGACGAGTGGGGCGTGGACGTCACCGTCGCGGGCTCGCAGAAGGGCATGATGCTGCCGCCCGGGCTGTCGTTCAACGCAGTGTCGCCGAAGGCACTCGAAGCGGCGAAGGCCTCGAAGCTGCCGAAGTCGTTCTGGAGCTGGCAGGAGATGCTCGGGCCGAACCGCAACGGCTTCTTCCCGTACACGCCGTCCACCAACCTGATGTACGGGCTGCGCGAAGCGATCGCGATGATGCACGAAGAAGGGCTCGACAACGTGTTCGCCCGCCACCAGCGGCATGCCGAAGCCACCCGCCGCGCGGTGCGCGCCTGGGGCCTCGAGATCCAGTGCCTGAACGAGGACGAGCATTCGCCGGTGCTGACCGCCGTGCGCATGCCCGAGGGCTGCGACGAGGCCGCCTTCCGCAAGGTGGTGCTGCAGCACTTCGACATGTCGCTCGGCAGCGGCCTGGGCAAGGTCACGGGCAAGGTGTTCCGCATCGGCCACCTCGGCGACTTCAACGACCTGACGCTGGTCGGCACGCTGGCCGGCGTCGGCATGGGGCTCGAACTTGCCGGCATCCCGCACGACAAGGGCGGCGTGACCGCCGCGATGAACTACCTGGCCGAAGCGCACAAGGCTGCGCCCGCGGGAACCTTCGTCACCCGCAGCTGAGACCGCGCATCGAGAGATATCCAGATGGCCGCCAACCCGCCCGGCAGCACCGATGCACGTCCGCTGAACGTGCTCTTCATCACCTCAGACCAGCAGCGCGGTGACTGCTTCGGCTTCGAAGGACGGAAGGTCAAGACGCCCCACCTCGACCTGCTGGCGCGGCAGGGCACGCGCTTCTCGACCTGCATCACGCCGAGCAACGTCTGCCAGCCCTCGCGCGCATCGATCCTCACCGGCCTGCTGCCGATGAACCACGGCGTGTGGGACAACGGCGTCGATCTCGACCCGGCGATCGGCGCAGCCGGGTTCGGCGGGCGCTTCGCGCAGGCTGGCTACGCGACCGGATTCATCGGCAAGGCGCACTTCTCGACCAAGCACACCTTCGAGCCGACCGGCACACCCGAGTGCGAGTTCAGCATGAAGGACTATCCGCCCGGCTGGGCCGGCCCGTACATGGGCTTCGAGCATGTGGAACTCGTGGTCGAAGGACACAACCGCACCCTGCCGCAGAAGCCGCCGGGCGGCATGGCCTACGAGCGCTGGTACTACGGCGACGGCCTGGGTGACTGGAAGAACACGCTGTACGAAACCCACCTCGCCCCGGATGTCGGCGCCGCGCAGACCTGGCATTCTGCACTGCCGCCCGCCTTCCACAACTCGACCTGGGTCGGCGACCGCACGATCGAGTTCATGCGCGAGAACAAGGACAAGCCCTTCGTCTGCTGGGCGTCCTTCCCCGACCCGCACCATCCGTTCGACGCACCCGAACCCTGGAGCCGGATGCACCATCCGGACGAGGTCGACCTGCCCTTTCATCGCGCGCGCGACCTGGAGCGCCGACCGTGGTGGCACAAGGCCAGCCTCGAAGGCCAGCCGCAGCTCACCCGCCCGGATATGCTGGCCCACCGCGCGAAGGGGTCGCGCGTGCCGGCGCAGACCGACGAGCAGATGCGGCACATGATCGCCAACTACTACAGCATGATCTCGCTGATCGACCACAACGTCGGCCGCATGATGATCGCGCTGCACGACATGGGCCTCGCGGAGAACACGCTGGTGATCTACACCTCCGACCATGGCGACTGGCTGGGCGATCACGGGCTGATCCTGAAGGGTCCGATGATGTACGAAGGCCTGCTGCGCGTGGGCCTCATCGCGCGCGGCCCGGGCATTGCGCAGGACAAGGCGGTCGACGACCCGGTCTCGACGCTCGACACCGCAGCGACGCTCTATGACTACTGCGGCATCGATGCCGGCCGCGAACTGCAGGGGCGCAGCCTGCGCCCGCTCATCGACGGCACAGGCAACCGCGACTTCGCCTACAACGAATGGAAGCTGCACCCGTCGCGCACAGGACTGTCCCTCGACCTGCGCTGCGTGCGCACGAAAAGTGCCAAGCTCACGCTGGAGCTCGGCTCCGGGGCCGGCGAGCTCTACGACCTGGCGAACGACCCGCACGAGATGGACAACCTGTTCGGCAACGCCGACCACGCCCCTCTGCAGCGCGAACTGACCGACATGGCGATGAGCCGCCAGCGCGACTGGAAGGAACCCTTGCCCGAGCCGATCGGGATGGCGTGAGGCTGCCCTGCGATGGGGTGTCGTCAGGCGCACGTCACGGCTCCGGTCGACGGTACACGGCATGAGTCGCCGATCGAGCCGCCGATCTTGGACACCAGCCGGGCCGGTGGCATACTCTACGCCCCTGTCAGGCTTCTCCGAACTCGCCACAGAAGCATGTGCGAAAAGCCTGCCGACTCGATGGATAAAGCGCGGCACAGCCGGCTTCCCGGAGGATCCGAAGATGTCACGAGCACACCTCGCCGCGAGCGTCGCCGCGGCCTGTACCCTCACACTCGGCACGGTACCCGTTCACGCGCAGGGCAAGGGCCCGGGCGGATACCCGCTGAAGCCGATCCGTTTCATCGTGCCGTTCGCGCCCGGCGGGACCACCGACCTCATCGCACGGATGATCGGCAACGAGATGTCGGATGCGGTGGGTCAGCAATGGGTCGTCGACAACCGTGGCGGCGCGGGCGGCACGATCGCGGCTGATATCGTGGCCCGGGCTGCCGGCGATGGCTACACGATCATGCTCAATCACCAGGGCATGGCGTTCAACAAGACCCTCTATCCCAAGCTGCCGTTCGACACCGCGAAGGCATTCACCGCAATCTCCCTGGTCGGCGTGACGCCGAACGTGCTGGTCGTGAACAACAAGGTGCCTGCGAAGTCCCTGAAGGAACTGCTGGCGCATGCCAAGGGGAACAAGGTCAACTACGGATCTGGCGGCGTCGGTAGCTCGGCCCACATTTCGGTCGCGCTGTTTGCCCGCATGGCCGGGGTCGATCTGCTTCACGTGCCGTACAAGGGTGCAGGTCCTGCGCTCGCCGACACCCGCGCAGGCCAGCTCGACATGATGATCGCCACGATGCCGGCGGCGGCGGGCTTCATCCGTTCGGGACAGATCCGGGCGCTGGCGGTGTCGGGCAGCAAGCGGTCACCGGCGTTCCCGGAACTGCCGACGATCGCCGAGGCGGGTGTGCCAGGCTACGCCTATGACACGTGGTACGCGGTCCTGGGGCCTGCGCCGATGCAGCCTGCGCTCGTCAACTGGCTCAACGGCCAGATCAACACCGTCGCGAACGCTCCTGACATGAAGGAGCGCCTGGCCAAGTCGGGACTGGAGGTGGACACCGGAACGCCGGCGCGCCTGCAGAGCCTTCTGGCGTCGGAGATCGTGCGCTGGGGCAAGGCAATAACGGAAGCCGGCATCAAGGTACAGTAATCGTATGTCCGGCCTGGGCGAAGCGACACAGGCCAGGCGCCTGCTGGCGCCGCGCCCCGGCATCCGGGCAGCCCCGGGCACAGGCGCCGGCACGCCGCTGCCTGGCCAGGGTTGACTGAATCACACGCAGGAGAATGGCAGTGACCCACGCAAGGAACCTTCGCGCCATGCTCGCGCAACCGGGCATGATCGTTGCCCCCGGCATCTATGATGGCATCTCCGCCCGGTTGGGCCGCATGGCCGGCTTCGAGGCGCTGTACGCCACCGGCGGCGGCATCGCCCGCTCGACCGGCGTCCCGGACATCAACCTGATCGACCCGGGCCAGATCGTCCAGCGCCTGGCCGAGATCTGCGATGCGGTCGACTGCCCGGTGATCGGCGACGCCGATACCGGGTACGGCAACGCGCTCAACGCCTATCGCGTCATCCGCCAGTTCGCGCGCATCGGGCTGGCGGGCGTGCACCTCGAAGACCAGACCTTCCCCAAGCGCTGCGGGCACCTGAACGACAAGTCGATCGTCAAGGCCAAGGACTTCGTGCCAGTGCTCAAGGCGGCCAAAGACGCCGACCCGGACATCCTGATCATCGCGCGCACCGATGCGATCGCCGTCGAGGGCTTCGATGCCGCGGTCGAGCGCATGAAGCTCTACGACGAGGCTGGCGCCGACGTGCTGTTCATCGAGGCGCCCACCACGCTCGAGCAGATCGAGCGGATACCGAAGCTGTTCGCCAAGCCGGTGCTGATCAACATGTTCTTCAGTGGCAAGACGCCGCTGGTGTCCGCCCCGGATCTCGAACGCATGGGTTACAAGATCGAGATCATCCCGTCGGACGCGCAGCGTGCCGCGATCCGCGCGATGCAACGCGTATTCGACGTGCTCAAGACGCACGGAGAAGCCTCGACGATGGCTGACGACATGGCCTCGTTCGACGAGCGCGAGCAGATCGTTGCGACCAGGGCCTGGTTCGCACGCGGCGCAGGATACGAAGGCAAATGACCTCCATGTGCCAGCGCGCGCAAGGCCAGCGCGCCACATTCACTCTTCGCACCGCGCTCCTGCTGGCCTGCGTGTTCCAGGCAGGCCCGGCGTGGTCGCAGGCGTGGCCAGCCAAGCCGGTAAGGATCGTCGTGCCGACCACGCCGGGCGGCTCCGCCGACACGCTGACCCGGGTGCTGGCCACGCGCATGACCGAGTCGCTCGGGCAGCAGATCATCGTCGAGAACCGTGCCGGGTCGGCGGCGATCGTCGGTACGGAGGCGGTCGCGCGAGCCACGCCTGACGGCTATACGCTGCTGATGGCCTGGGGCAGCCATGTGATCAACCCTGGCCTGTACGCCAAGCTGCCTTACGACACGCTGAAGGACTTCACCCCGATCGTGCAGGTCGCAGTACAGCCGCTGATGGTGATGGTGCATCCGTCGCTGCCGGCAAAGACGCTGCCGGAGTTCATCGCATTCGCGAAGAAGCGGCCTGGTGCCATCACCTACGCCACGGCCGGCACGGGCAGCGGTGGTCACCTCGCCGGGGAACTCTTCGCCAGCGTGGCCGGCTTTCGCTGGACGCCAGTGCCTTACAAGGGCATCCAGCCAGCGATGGCCGATGCGATCGGCGGCCATGTCGATGCTGCGGTCGGCACGATGGTCGCAGGTCTGTCGCATGTGCGCTCAGGCAAGCTGCGCGGCCTCGCCGTGACCAGCCTCAAGCGCTCGGGCGGGGCGCCGGACATCCCGACGATGGCCGAGAGCGGCCTGCCCGGGTTCGAGGTCTATACCTCCTACTACCTGCTCGGCCCGGCGGGCACGCCGCGCATGGTGGTGGACCGGATGAACGCCGAGGTGGTGAAGGCCCTGCAGCATCCCGAAGTCAGGGAGCGGCTGTCCCGTGACGGTGCCGAGGGCATCGGCGGCACGCCGGAGCAGTTGCAGGCGCACCTTTCGTCCGAGATCGCGCGCTGGACGAAAGTGGTGAGGCAGGCCGGCGTCAAGGTCGATTGATCGCGGAACGGAAGAAGATGCTCACGCTGGCAATACTGGAAGGCGACGATATCGGGCGCGAAGTCGTCCCGGAATGCGTGAAAGTCATGCGCGAGGCGGCAGCCGCGGTCGACCTGCAGATCGACTGGAAGCCGATGCCGATCTCGCGCGCCGGCCATGCCGCGGCGGGGCATACGATCCCGCCCGGGACGCTGGAGACCCTCGCGACCTATGACGGCTGGGTGCTGGGCCCGATCGGCCACCGCGAGTACCCGAAGGGTGATCCCACCTGGCTCAACCCGCATCCGCTGTTTCGCACCCACTTCGGCCTGTTCGCCAACTACAAGCCGTTCCGCTCGTACCCGAACCTCCCCTCCCTGCACAAGGACATCGACCTGCTGTTCCTGCGCGAGACCACCGAGGGCTTCAAGGTCGACGGCAACCTGTTCAAGGGCTATGGCGAGTTCATGCCGACCGAGGACAGCGCGATCGGCATCTGCGTCACCACGAAGCTGAAGAGCCGGCTGATCGCCGAGGCGGCATTCGAGGCGGCCGCCCGGCGCCCGCGGCGCAAGGTGACTGCCGTGCACAAGAACACCGTGTACCGCTACGGCGACGGGCTGTTCGCCGACGAATGCCGGAAGGTCGCGGCGCGCTTCCCGGATATCGAGTTCGAGGAAGTCATCGTCGACACCTTCGCGATGAGGCTGGTGATGAAGCCGCAACAGTACGACACCATCGTCACCACCAACCTGTACGGCGACATCCTGACCGACGAAGCCGCTGGCCTGGTCGGCGGGCTCGGCCTCGCGCCGGGCGTGAACGCGAGCGAGACGCTGGCGATGGCGCAGGCAACCCATGGCTCGGCACCGGATATTGCAGGCCGCGGCATCGCCAACCCGTACGCGATGATCATGTCGGGCAAGCTGCTGTTCGAATGGCTGTCCGGCAAGCGCAACGAGCCGAAGGCGGCGCGGGCGGCCGAACTGATCGAATCGGCAATGACCCGGGTGATCGCCGATGCAAAGCACCTCACGCCGGATCTCGGCGGCGGGGCAGCCACCGAGGCAATGGGCGACGCGGTGGCGCGGGCGATCACCTCCGAAAAGGGCTGACCGGCGCGGCGCGGCCAGCCAGGCGCCATGCCGCTCGGCCGGCCCTTATGGTAACTTTCGCGCAGACCAGACCGATCCCGGCTACCGCGGAATCCCGCGTGATCGCCGAACGGCAGTTCATCCCCGGAGGAGCAGCACGATGCACGCACCGCGTATCCAGCGCCGCAAGGCGACCCTCGCAACTGGCGTCCTGGCGGCATTGTCGGCGATCGGCTCGGTCGCGGCACCCGCGATCGCCCATGCGCAGGCCGCGACCTGGCCGCAGCGCCCGGTGCGGGTGATCGTACCCAACGGGCCGGGCGCCTCGAGCGACAACCTTGCGCGGGTGCTGGCGCTGAAGCTCGGCGAAACGGTCGGACAGCAGTTCGTGGTGGACAACCGGCCGGGCGCCGGCGGCCTGATCGGGATGGAGATCGCCGCACGCGCAGTGCCGGACGGCTACACGCTGCTGGCAACCTCCACCGCGAACCATGTGATTGCGCCGCAGTTGCACCGCAAGCTCAACTTCGACGTGTTCAAGGATTTCCAGCCGATCTCGCTCTACGGCGTGACCCAGAACGTGCTGGTGGTGCACCCGTCGATGCCGGCAAAGACGGCCCAGGAACTGATCGCGCTGCTCAAGGCGACTCCGGGCAAGTACAACATGGCTTCCGCCGGCTCCGGCTCGCAGAGTCACCTCGCGGGTGTCCAGCTGATGCTGGCTGCGCGCACCGAGTCCACGCACGTGCCTTACAAGGGCGGCGGCGCATCGGTAGGCGCAGTGGTGGCCAACGAGTCGCAGTTCACCTTCACCCCGATCGCGGCGACCATCCCGTTCATCCGCTCCGGCCAGTTGCGGGCGCTCGCCACCGCCGGTACGGCGCGCAGCACCCAGCTGCCCGACATGCCGACGCTGAACGAAGGCGCGCTGCCCGGGTTCCAGTCGACCGGATGGGTGGGCGTGATGACCCCGCGCGGCACGCCCAAGGCGGTCAACGACCGGCTGCTCACGCTGATCCATCAGGTGATGAAACAGGCCGACACGCGCGAACTGATCGTGCGCGCCGGGGCCGACCCGGTGACCAGCTCGCCGGAAGAGTTCGGCAAGTTCATCCAGTCGGAGTTCGAAAGCTTCCGCGCAGCGGTCAGGGCGGCGAAGCTGGCGGTGGAGTAGGCGCAGAGATGGCGCTCCCGGAGACCTGTCCGGGACGTCACCCGTAGCGGCAGCCGCAGTATCGCCTCAGCCCGGCGTCGTCCCCGCCACCGGCCACTTCCATCCGCGGATCCCGGGCATGTCCTGCCCGTGTTCCCGGATATAGGCATGGTGTTCGATCAGCCGGTCGCGTGCCCACTGCCGCAGGTGTGCAGCCCGGTAGCCGAGTGACGGTACGCGGTCGATCACGTCCATCACCAGATGGAAGCGGTCGAGGTCGTTGCGCACCACCATGTCGAACGGCGTGGTGGTCGTGCCCTCTTCCTTGTAGCCACGCACATGCAGGTTGGCGTGGTTCGTGCGCCGGTAGGTGAGGCGATGGATCAGCCACGGGTAGCCATGGTAGGCGAACACCACCGGCTTGTCGGTGGTGAACAGCGCATCGAACTCGTGGTCGGGAAGGCCGTCCGGGTGCTCCCTGCTGTCCTGGAGGGTCATCAGGTCGACCACGTTGACCACCCTTACCTTCAGCCCGGGTGCATGGGTACGCAGCAGGTCGACCGCAGCCAGGGTCTCCAGCGTCGGCACGTCGCCCGCACAGGCCATCACCACGTCGGGATCGCCGTCGTCGTCGCTGCTCGCCCACTTCCATATCCCGATGCCGGCGCTGCAATGGCGGATTGCGTCGTCCATGCCCAGCCATTGCGCCTGCATCTGCTTGCCCGAGACGATCACGTTCACCCGGTTGCGTGAACGCAGGCAGCGGTCGGCGACGTGCAGCAGCGTGTTCGCATCCGGGGGCAGGTAGACCCGGATCATGCTCGCCTTCTTGTTCACCACATGGTCGATGAAGCCGGGATCCTGGTGCGAGAAACCGTTGTGGTCCTGCTGCCACACGTGCGAGGTGAGCAGGATGTTCAGCGATGCGATCGGCTGGCGCCAGTGCACCTCGCCCGCGACCTTCAGCCATTTCGCATGCTGGTTGAACATCGAATCGACGATATGGATGAACGCCTCGTAGCACGAGAACAGGCCGTGCCGCCCGGTCAGCAGGTAGCCTTCGAGCCACCCTTGGCAGGTGTGCTCGGACAGGATCTCCATCACGCGTCCGTCCTGCGCCAGATGGGTGTCCTCGGGCAGCGTCTGCGCCATCCATGCCCGCGCGGTCACCTCGAACAGCGCGCCCAGCCGGTTCGATGCGGTCTCGTCCGGCCCGACCACGCGGAAATTCCGTGCACCCTCGTTGAGCCGCATGGTGTCGCGCAGGAAGCCGCCCATCACTCGCGTCGCCTCGGCCATGGCGCCACCCGGGGAAGGCACCGTCACGGCATGGTCACGGAAGTCGGGCAAGCGCAGTTCGCGCAGCAACCCGCCACCATTCGCATGGGGATTGCATCCCATCCGGCGCGTGCCCGACGGGGCCAGCGACAGCAGCGCCGGCATCGGGCAACCCTGCGCGTCGAAAAGCTCCTCGGGCCGGTAGCTCTTCATCCACTGTTCGAGCAGGTGCAGGTGGCCGGAGTTGGTGCGCGGATCCGAGAACGGCACCTGGTGCGAGCGCCAGTGGCCTTCG
>JBILGF010000296.1:0-4639 GCA_044351195.1 Burkholderiales bacterium | reverse complement strand
ATGGGTTGCAATGGGTTGCTATAGGTTGCGATGGGTTGCGATGGGTTGCAACGCGTCGATGGTCAGGACGTCGAGCCGGCGCCACCCACGTTCGAGCTGCCAAACTAGAGCAGCATGCGGAGCACGTCAAGCGCTGCTGGCGCGGCGACCTGCGTGCCGCCCGAGAGCACCACGCAGGCGCTGCCCGTACCCCAGGAAACGCGCGATCACGACGCATCGCGAGGAAGCGGGTCCGCTGGCGAGCATGCCGACATCGCCTTCACGACGCTTCGCGCCATGTCTTCCGGCGACTGGAGTCCGTCGATCACGATGTCGGCGTGCGGGCGTACCCGCTCGCGCTGCAGCCTGAGCAGGGACTCGACGAGGTCCAGATAGTTCGTCAGGTAGTCTGACAGCCAGGACTTCAGCGTGTCTGCGGGCACCTCGAAGCTGCCCAGCAGCTGGCGAAGCTTGCGGGCAAGGGCAATGTCCAGTGGGGTGTCGATCCACACGAGCAGGTCGATGTGCACGCCCGATGCGGCGTGCCACCGCCCGAAAGGCGCCTCGAAGATCACGTGTCGCTCCGCGATCAGATCCGCACCTGTCAGCGGGTCGCGTACCGGATGACCCGCCTTCAGCGCGTGCAGCGCCTGCGCGAGCCCGGCTACGGACAGCACGTTCGGGTCTGCACCCGACAGCATCCATTGCCGGATCTCGGCAGGCGGGCGCGCCGTGATCTGCTCGAAATGATCGAAGACGAGCACATCGCGCTCCCCCAGCGCGCGCGCCAGCGCCCGTGCGAGCGTGGACTTGCCACCGCCGACGCCGGAGGCGACCGCAATCACGGTGCGTGGCATCGAGCGGCTCAAGACAGCCCCGACGGCATGTCCAGGTAGAAGGTCGCGAAGTCAGCCCCGCTGCGCCCCTGTCCGCCGGAGACATGTCCGAGGCAGGCATCCCGGGCATTGGCGTAGAGCGCATCGAACATGTCGGCGGGAGCCTCGAACCAGGACAGCAGCCCCCGCAGCTGCGGCTCGACATCGCGCAGATGAAGTCCGGCCGCATGGAGGTTCAGGTCGAAGGACGTTCTGGGATTGCCGTCTTCGCTGACTTCCAGATACATCATCGGCTCGGGGCTGCGGGCGGCGGCCTGCGCCGCGATATCGGCCAGCAGCACCGCCCCCGGAGCGCTCGCGAGGCGCCCGACGCGTGCCGTGATTTCCTCGAGATTCAGGCGGGGCATGTACACATACCGCGCGATCGCCCGATGATCAGGCCGATCGGCATACCACTTCCACGCCAGATGCAGAAGAACAGGCCCGGCCGCAGCCGCGATCCGGTCCGGGAACTCCAGATAGACCTTGAACAACAGGCCCTGCGGTCCAGCCTCGTAGCCGAAGTGCACGATATCGGCTTGTCGTACATGCCGTTGGAACGACTCGAGCTCGGACGCTGGGAACCCGATCTCGCTGCAGGCCCAGCGCAGCCAGCCGGGATCGACGGCAGACAGCGCGACCCCTCCGAGCAGGCGCTGGCTGATGAGCGCTCCAGGCGCCAGCTTGAATGACCGCTCGAGCCCCTGCAACGGCGCCGCACGAAGCAGCGCGATCAGCGGCGCTGCCGCGCGTGGCACTACCTCTGGAAGCGCACCGAGCACTTGATTCCAGCCGGGATCCGGCCTTCCGGGTTGGGCAGATGCAGGCGCACGCCGAAGGTACCGCTCGCGGCATCGACTACGCGGTCCACCACGACGACATTCGCCCGATACGTTCCGGGCACAAGCGCGCCGAAACGAACTTCGCCTGTCATTCCCGTGCGAATCCGCCCCAGCAGTTCCACCGGGGCAATCACTTCGACGTTCAGTGGATCGATCCGCGCAATTTTGATGATCTTGCCATCGCTGATGCGCTCTCCGGGTGCCAGCATGCGCTCCACCACCACGCCATCGACCGGGCTTCGGATCGTGCGCTGCTCGAGTACCTGGCGCTGCTGCGCGAGCTCGAGCCCGGCGATACGCATCTGTGTCTCCAGTTCATCGCGCTCACTCGCGGAGATGAGCTGTTTTCTGAACAGTTCCTCGCTGCGTTCTACCCTGCGGCGCGCGAACTCCTCCTGCGCGGTCCTGAGCTTCACGGTAGCCTCTTCAACCTTCGAATGCAGCCGCGCGATCTCCTGGCCCTTCGTGACGACTGCGCCGCGCTCGACCAGCACCTCGTAGAGCGTGCCCTCGACCGGGCTGCCCAGGCTGGTGATCAGGCTGGGCTCGACCAGACACTCCATGGCATCGCCGGGTTGCCGCCCGAGATTTCCGCTCGGTCCCGGCGCTCGCGCCGGGATGGCGGAAGGCTCGAAGCGCGGCAGGACCGGGCTCATCGGTGGCGTCTGCGCCAGGGCAGATCCGATGGGCAGTGCGATCGCGAGCAGGAGACGGACAGGATGGATCATGGTCGATACCCCGAGGCAAATGCCAGGCCGGAAATCTTCATTCGGGCTGGCCGGTAAAGGAGAGCAGGGTCTTGCTCTGCCGGTCGGCTCGCAGCAACTGCTGACGAATCCTTGAGTGCGCGCGCTCTGCCCGCCGCTGTGCGGCGCGTATCCACAGCCGCCTGAGCATCTGGCCGACGCTCGAGCTGACCGGGGTGCGCCTGACCAGCCACTCTGCGGGACCGCCTCTGCCGGACTCCAGCACGGTGTCGGCCATCGATAGTACAGCCTCGAAGTGACCCGCATCTCCCTGGCGGGAGCACCGCCCCTCGAGCTGTCGGTCGATGCGGCTCGACTCGTGACGTTCCGAAAGGATGATGTGCAGGCCTCCAAGCGCATCGACCCCGGGCGCAAGCCTGATGTCCGTTCCGCGCCCGGCCATGTTGGTCGCGATCGTGATCCGTCCGGCCTCTCCGGCGAGCGATACGATCGCCGCTTCCGCGTCGTCCTGCTTTGCATTCAGTACCTGATGGTCCAGGCCAGCCTGTGCGAGCGCCGCGCTTGCCCGCTCGGAAGCGGCAACCGAGCGTGTGCCGATCAGAACCGGGACCTGCCTCGCGTTGAGCGCCATGACTCGATTCGCGATTGCGCGCCACTTGTCCTCTTCAGTCTCGAAGACCCGATCGGGCTGGCGCAGCCTCCGGCTGGGACGATGGGTAGCCACGCGCACCACCGGCAGGTCGTAGACGGCACCAAGCTCGCCAGCCACTTCCGACGCGGTTCCGGTCATCCCCGACAGGTGCAGGTAGCGGCGGAAGAACCGCTGATAGCTGATCCTCGCGAGGGACTCCTTTCGCGGGGTGATCTCCAGCCCCTCCTTGCACTCGATGAGTTGATGCAGGCCCTGGCTCCATGATCGGTCGGCCATGATGCGGCCCGTGTGTTCATCGACCACCTGGACCTTGCCATCCACGATGACGTAATGGTCGTCCCGAACGAAAAGATGCAGTGCCGAGAGCGCCTGCCTGACCAGTTCTTCACGACGCAGCGCTGCGGCCCACACCCCACCCAGCGCCTTACACAGGTCGATCACCCGTCCATGCCCGGCTTCGGTAAGCGCGATCCTTCGCTCCGACCGGATGATCACGAAATCCTCGCCTGGCTTGAACTGGCGAGCCAGCTCAAGTGCCTGGGTGGCAACAAGCGCCTCGTCGGCGGCAGGTACCTCCGTCGAGATGATCAGCGGCGTGCGCGCCTCATCGACGAGCACGCTGTCTGCCTCGTCGACGATGGCGAAGTGCAGCCCTCTCAACAGCAGCCTGCGTCCGCGCGCGCGCTCGCCGTACACCATGTCCAGCTGCAGATGCAACGGGTAGCTGCCCCCTGCCAGCACCAGCCTGTCGCGCAGGTAATCGAACACCAGCGTCTTGTTGCTGCAGTAGACCACATCGTGCGCATAGGCTGCGCGGCGAATGGCGGGATCCATATCGATCGTCACGCAGGCCACGCGGATGCCAAGGATCTCGTACACCGGCCGCAGTTCGCTGTAATCCCGCTCGACGAGGTAATCATTGACGGTCACCACGTGCACGGGAATCCCCGCGAGCGCGGCTGTGCAGGCCGCGAGGGTCGCGGTGAGAGTCTTGCCCTCGCCCGTCTGCATCTCGGCAACCATGCCGTTGAGCATGATCCAGCCGCCCTTGAGCTGCACGTCGAAGTGGCGCTTGCCCAGTGTACGATCGGCCGCTTCGCGTATCAGCGCGAAGGCGCGGGCTATCAGCGCGTCGGTAAGGCCGTGGCGCCGCAACTGCAGGCGCAGTTCGGATGCCTCTGCCGCGAGCTGCGCCGCCTCATGATGGCGGTAAAGATCGCCGACTGCCGCCACCCGCGAAACAATCGCGTCGGCGCGCGAGGCTCGCCTGCGCCAGGCTCGCGTCACGCGGCCTGACACCGCCTTTCCCGCACGATCCAGCCATGTTTCATCCGCCGGCTCACGCCGCTCGGGGTACGCCTCGTCGAGCGGAGGCGCCTCGATCTTCAGCATCGTCGCCCCGCCGGCTCAGACATTGAACTGCTTCAGGAAGGCGCGCCGAGCCAACCGATACCACTGCGCCGCCAGTGGTTCCGGGACATGCTCGAACCTGACGTGGATGCGCCCTCCGAGATAGTTGGTCTGCACGCCATCGGGCAGTTCGAGGTCGAGGATGAAAAGCTTCTCGAGCGCTCTTCCATCGCC
>JBILGF010000295.1:0-4651 GCA_044351195.1 Burkholderiales bacterium | reverse complement strand
TCAAGCAGTCGACCACCGACATGGACCGCATGTTCGCGCTGCTGGGCGAGCACCGCGAGGTGCAGGACGCGCCCGGCGCGGTCGATGTCCCGCCGGGAAGCGTCGCGATCCGATTCGACCGCGTCGACTTCGGCTACGACCCGGCGCGGCAGATCCTGCATGCGGTGAGCTTCGAAGTACCTGCCGGCGCGAAGGTGGCGGTGGTCGGCCACAGCGGGTCGGGCAAGTCGACGCTGGCACGGCTGCTCTACCGCTTCTACGATGTGCAGGGCGGCGGCGTGTCGGTCGGGGGCGTCGATGTGCGCCGCCTCCGGCAGCAGAGTCTGCGCGGTTCGATCGCCATTGTTCCGCAGGATACGGTGCTGTTCAACG
Organism: Burkholderiales bacterium; assembly: GCA_044351195.1. Classification (GTDB taxonomy): domain Bacteria; phylum Pseudomonadota; class Gammaproteobacteria; order Burkholderiales; family CAIKXV01; genus CAIKXV01. The sequence continues at coordinate 4,279 of JBILGF010000295.1, read as the reverse complement.
ACACGATCCGCTACAACATCCAGTACGGTCGGCCGTCCGCGTCCGAGGCGGAGGTGACCGCCGCGGCCCAGTCTGCGCACATCCATGCCTTCATCGAGTCGCTGCCGCAGGGCTACGCGTCGGCCGTGGGCGAGCGCGGGCTGAAGCTCTCGGGGGGCGAGAAACAGCGGGTGGCGATCGCGCGCGCCATTCTCAAGAACCCGCAGGTCATGATCTTCGACGAAGCGACCTCGGCGCTCGACTCCGAGACCGAACAGGCGATCGAGGGCGAACTCGGGCAGATCGCGATCGGCCGCACCACGCTGGTGATCGCCCATCGGTTGTCCACGATCATCGATGCCGACCAGATCCTGGTGATGGAGCAGGGCCGCATCATCGAACGCGGGACGCACCGTGAACTGCTGGCCGCGGGTGGCCAGTACGCGCAGATGTGGGCCTTGCAGCAGCAGGAGCGGGCGGAGACCTCGGCCGACACAGGCGCTCGACCTGCGCTACCCGAGGCCTGAGTCGAGGCATTTCCTCAACAGAGGTTGCCAAGCCCCGGTTTTCGTTATCTAATCGCAGCGATTGCACTGCCATCGGCGCGTCTGATATCGGTACGTCTGACATCGATGCGTCCGACATCGAAGCGTCCGACATCGGTACGTCCGAGCCGACGCCTGCGGTGCCGATGATTGCCTGTCCACCCGGCACGAGGATCCGAACCGTGACCAAACGTCCGCTCTGGCGCTCGCTCAAGACCCTGTTGCCGATGGCCGGTTTCATTGCCGCTGCCACCCTCGTTTCCGTCGATGTCGCTCATGCGCAGACGTCGGCCAGGCGCGACGATGCTCCGCGCAAGCAATCCGTCGCCCAGCCGGTTCGACCGGCGACTCCCGCCGCGAGCAGCGCGCGCAAGCCAAAGGCGGCAGCGCAGGGCCGGCGGCAGGGCGCAGCCAACTCCGGGCAGCGCGCGCGCTCTGCCATCCCGGCGGGCGGGCGGCCGGTTGCCGCGAGCGCCGGCGTGCCGGCTGCCAGTGCCGCGCCGGTGTCGTTGCGCCACCGTCCCGACACACCGCGTTCGGCGCAGGCCCCGAGCGACCTGGTGCTGCGTTCCACTGCGGTGCTGGTCGCGTCGCAGGCGACCGGACAGACCCTGTTCTCGCGCAACGACGAGCAGGTGAGGTCGATCGCGTCAATCACCAAGCTGATGACGGCGATGGTCGTGCTCGATTACGACCAGCCCATGGACGAGCTGATCACCATCACCGAAGAGGACATCGATGCCTCGCGCCGGCTCGGTTCGCGCCTGGCCGCCGGCACCACGCTCTCGCGCGCCGAGATGCTGCGCCTGTCCCTGATGTCCTCCGAGAATCGCGCGACTGCGGCCCTGGCACGAACCTCCCCGGGCGGCTACCACGCGTTCATCGCGCAGATGAACGTCAAGGCGCAGTCGATCGGCATGCACAACTCGCGCTTTGCGGATTCCACCGGCCTGCACAACGGAAACGTCGCGACCGCGCGCGACCTTGTCCGCCTGGTCACCGTCGGCATGACCTATCCGACGATCCGCGAGTATTCGACTACCTCCAACATGCTGGTCGATACCCCGGGGAATCGCGCGGCCCATGTGCAGTTCAACAATTCGAACCATCTGGTGGCCAGCCCTGACTGGGAGATCGGCCTGTCCAAGACCGGGTTCATCCGCGAGGCTGGCCGCTGCCTGGTGATGCACACCCGGATCAACGGCGAAGACATGGTGATCGTGCTGCTCGATTCCGATGGCCGCCATTCGCGTATCGGTGACGCCAACCGCATCCGCCGCTGGGTCGAAAGCGGCTACTCGCTGCGCCTGATCTGATCGGGCGCTCCGGGCGCGGCCTGCACCGGCGGCCGGGCGACGTCCAACCGCGTTGCCTGTTGCCTGTTGCCTGTTGCCTGTTGCCCGTTGCCCGTTGCGCGCCGTGAGCGGTTAACATCGGCCGCATGGATGCCGCCCCCGCCAACCTCGCGATCGTTGCGAGCGACACCCTCGGCCTGTCGATGCGCGACGAGGTGCTCGCCGGCCTTGCCGCGCGTCCACGCACGCTGCCGGCGAAGTGGTTCTACGATGCACACGGCAGCGAGCTGTTCGAGGCGATCTGCGACACGCCCGAGTACTACGTCACGCGTACCGAACTCGCGATCCTGCGTCGTCATCTGCCCGCGATCGCAGATGCGCTGCCGCGCGGCGCGGTACTGATCGAACCTGGCAGTGGCGCCGGCACCAAGACCCGGCTGCTGGTCGATGCCTGCCAGCCGTGCGCCTACGTGGCGATCGACATTTCGCGCTCGATGCTCGAGGCAGGCGCGGCGCAGACCGCACGCCTGTTCCCGGGCCTTCGCGTGCTGGCCATCCATGCCGACTATACCCGGCTCGACGACCTGCCTGCCGCGCAGCTGCCGCCTGGCGCCCCACGGGTACTGTATTTTCCGGGATCGACCATCGGCAACTTCACGCCCGATGAAACCCGGGTGTTCCTCGCGCGCGTGGCGCACTGGATCGGACCCTCCGGCAGCGTCCTGGTCGGGGTCGATACGCGCAAGGATCCGGCACTGCTGGAGGCGGCGTACGACGACAGCCAGGGTGTCACCGCGCGGTTCAACCTCAACCTGCTAGACCGCCTGAACGCAGAGCTCGAGGCCTCGTTCGATCTGTCGTGCTTTCGCCACCGCGTACGCTACGACCCGATGCTTGGCCGGGTCGAAATGCACCTCGAGAGCACGGTCGACCAGCAGGTCGAGGTTGCCGGGGTCATGCACGCGTTCCGGCGCGGTGACTCGATACACACGGAGAACTCCTACAAGTACACGCCGGACGGCTTTCGCGCGCTGGCTGCAGCTAGCGGATATGCCTGTCCGTCCACCTGGACGGATGCCGACGAGGCCTTCGCGATCTATCATCTGGTGCAACAGGGCCTTGCCGGGTCGCCGCTGCCGGCAGGGGTGGCGCGGTGAGCGCGCTGCTGCGCATCGCCCGCATCGAAGCCTTCGTCTGGCGCGTGCCGCTCGAAGAGCCCGTGCGCAACTCGTTCGGCATGATGCGAAGCCGCGCGGCACTCGCGGTGCGCATCGAGGATGCCGAGGGTGCGCATGGCTGGGGCGAGGTATTTTCCAACTGGCCGCCTGACGGTGCCGAGCATCGCGGCCGGCTGATCGAGGAAGTGCTCGGCCCGCTGGTGCTCGAGCAGGACCACGCGTCGCCATCGGCGCTGTTCGAGTTCCTCACCGCACGTACCCGCATACTGGTGCTGCAGACCGACGAGCCCGGGCCGTTCGCACAGGCGATCGCCGGTATCGATATCGCAGCCTGGGACCTCGTCGCGCGGCGCGCCGGGTTGCCACTCGCACGCCTGCTGAACCCGTGCGCCGCCACGCGCGTTCCGGCCTATGCCAGCGGCATCAATCCGACGCGCCCAGCCAGGGTCGCGCTCGCGCAGCAGGCGCTCGGCTTCAGCGCATTCAAGCTGAAGGTGGGCTTCGGCGACGATCGCGATGCCGGCAACCTGCGCGAACTGCGCGACGCGCTCGGCGCGGACGCGACACTGATGATCGATGCCAACCAGGCCTGGGACTTCGACAACGGCATCGTGATGGCCGACCGCCTGGCCGAGTTCCGGCCGATATGGCTGGAAGAGCCGCTGCGTGCCGACACCACACCGCAGGCCTGGCGCGCCTTCGCCGAACGCTCGCCGATCCCGCTGGCTGCGGGCGAGAACCTGCGCGGCCGGGCGGAATTCATCACGGCGCTGGCGACCGGGGCCTTCCGTTTCCTGCAGCCCGACGTGATCAAGTGGGGCGGCATCAGTGGCTGCCACGACATCGGCGCGGGCATCGTCACCGCCGGCCTCGCGTTCTGCCCGCACTATCTTGGCGGTGGCATCGGCCTCACTGCATCTGCACACCTGCTCGCTGCGGTCGGCGGCGGCGGCATGCTCGAGGTCGATTCCAACCCCAACCCGCTGCGCGAGGCGCTGGCACAGCCATTTGCGCGCATCGGCGACGGCCACTGGCATCTGTCCGACGCACCCGGCCTGGGCATCGAACCCGACCTTGCAGCCCTGGCACGCTACCGCAGTGGGCGCCCTGCCTGAGCGGCGCGATGGCACCGCAATCGCGCGATACTCAACGTTCATCGAACCGGCCATCACCGGCCGGCGCGGACCGCACCAGGGGGATGCATTGGGCGCCATAACCGACATAGAAGACCTGCGCGTGCTCCACCAGAAGCGTGCGCCGCGCATGTTCTACGACTATTGCG
>JBILGF010000098.1:0-8457 GCA_044351195.1 Burkholderiales bacterium | reverse complement strand
CCAGCGCGGCACCGATGATCCGGTCGGGCTCGGCACGCATCGCATCGAGGATCGACAGGTTGTACGAATGCGCCATCGCAGTGGCGAGCGGCGCATCGACCAGGTAGGAGAACAGCATCGCCGAGAACTGCGGCAGCACCAGTTCCCGGTCGATGCCCTGCTCGGCGAAGAACTGCGCCCGCTCCGGCCCGGGATACATGCCCGGATAGCGGCATCCCGAGCCCGGCGAGGGCAGCGGCGTGGATCCCGGAACCGGCGCGGGCGCCCCCGGGAACTCGGTGCCGTTGACGAAGCCGGCGGCATCGACGGTGAACCTCGGCGCGAGCGCCGCCAACGGCCCTTCGATTCGCTCGTAGCTGTCGCGCGGCAGGATATGGGTATCGCAGTCGATGATCATGGAAGCTGTCCTCAGTAGCTGGTCGGCCAGTTGGCAAGGCGGTGCTGGCCCACGCCGCGCGTGAGCCGCGACCGATGGACGTCGAGCATCGCCGTCAGCCACCCGCGCGTCTCGCGCGGGTCGAGAACGGCGTGCGCCTCGTACAGTGATGCGAGCCCCCAGGCGGTGGTGTCACGCACCAGCGAGTCACTCATGGACTTCGTCGCCTCGGTGCTCTCGCCCTCGCGCGCGAGCACGCTGGCGCCCACCTTCGGGTCCATGAAGCCGAGGTCGGCCGTCGGCCAGGCCGCGACCTCGTCGGAGTTGCGGCCACCGCCCATGTTCAGGTAGGCCTGGCCGTAGCTCTTGCGCACGATGATCGAGAGCTTGGGGACGGTGACCAGCGCGAGTGCGTTCATCCAGTTGATGATCCTGCCGGCCGCGCCGCGCCTCTCGCCTTCGAGTCCGATCAGGAAGCCCGGCTGGTCGACCATCAGGATGATCGGCACGTTGAACGAATCGCAGAACACCAGGAAGCTGGTCGCCTTGTTGCAGGCATCGACGTCGATCGCGCCGCCCTTGAACATCGGGTTGTTGGCGATGATGCCGACGGTGCGCCCGTCGATGCGGGCGAGCGCGGTCATGATCGAGCGGCCGAACTTCGGCTTCATCTCGAACAGGCTGTCGACATCGACGATCACCTCGGCCAGCTTGCGCGCGTCGTAGACCTTGGTGCGAAGCTCGGGAAGGATCTCGAGCAGGCGGCCCTGGTCGTGCGCGGCGACCTTCGATGCATCGAGCACCGGCGGCGCCTCGTTGCAGTTAGAAGGCAGGTAGGACAGGAAGCGCTTCACCGTGTCGATCGCCTCGGCGTCGGTGTCCACCGCGACATCGACCAGCCCGGAGACGCCGGTGAGCAGCTTCCAGCCACCGAGTTCCTCCGGGTCAACTTCCTGGCTGATGGCGGAGGATGTCACCCGGTGGCTCGCCACTGCCATCAGCGCACCCTTGCGCATGACGACAAAGTCGGACATGCAGCCATACCAGGTCGACGAGCCGAAGCAGGCGCCGAGCTGGGCCGATACCCAGGGCGAGGTGCGGATGCGCTGGTACTCGGTCGGGTCCTGGCCGAGGATCGCGCGCCCGGCCGAGCCCATGCGGTCGGGGATGCGCGCACCCGCCGACTCGCCGAGGAACACCAGCGGCAGTCCCTTGGCGTTGGCGATGTCCTTCACGTGCTTGATCTTCTTGCCGTTTATCTGGCTGCTCGATGCGCCGAGCACGGTGAAGTCGTTGGACACCACGCCGACCTCGCGGCCGTCGACACGGCCGAAGCCGGCCACCTTGCCGTCGGCCGGCGTGCGCTCGCGGTCTTCGGCGCGGAACGAGGTCGCATACAGGCCCGACTCGACGAAGCTGCCTTCATCGAGCAGCAGGTCAAGCCGCGAGCGTGCATCGAGCACGCCCTGGGCTGCGCGTTTCGCCAGCTTGTCCGGCCCGCCCATGCCGAGCGCCTTTGCGCGGCGGGTAGCCAGTTCCTCGAGCATCTTCTCGTGCGCCATGGTCACGGACCCTCGTCCGACACCTGCGGCAACTTGCGCATCTTGTAGACCTGAGCCGGGATTTCCTGCAGTGCCTTCTCGTCCATCTCGATGCCCAGGCCGGGCGCGGTCGACAGTTCGATATAGCCGTCCTTCGGCTGCGGCGGGTTCAGGCAGATACGGTTTCCGAATTCCACGAATGGCAGGAAGTACTCGGTGATGATGAAGTTGGGCATCGTCGCCGAGGCATGCAGCGTCGAGGCGGTGGCCACCGTGGTCGAGTTGTAGTTGTGCGGCGACATCGCGACCAGGAACGACTCGGCCATCGCGGCGATCTCCTTGAGTTCAAGGATGCCGCCGACGCAGGCCACGTCCGGGTTCAGGATGTCGGCCGCGCGCTTCTCGAGCAGCGGCCGGAAGCCAGCCTTGGTGTAGGTGGCCTCGCCGATGCACACCGGGATGCCGATGTTGCGGCGAATCTCGGCGAGTTCGTCCGGGTACTCGGCCTGGCAGGACTCCTCCATCCAGTACATGTCGTACTCGGCCAGCCGCTTGTCCAGGCGGATCGCATGCATCGGTGCCAGGCGGCGGTGCTGGTCGATCAGCAGGTCGACCTTCGGCCCGACCGCGTCGCGGATCGCCTTCGTCACCGCGACCGCACGATCCTCGTGCTCGCGCGGGATCCAGTTGCGCCACGGCTTGGGCAGTGGGTCGAACTTGAGCGCCGTCCAGCCGGCAGCGACGATCTTCTCGGCCGCGCGGGCATAGTCGGACGGCTGGTCCATGCCGTAGCTCCAGCCGTTGGCATAGACGCGGATCTTGTCGCGCACCCGGCCGCCGAGCAGGTTGTAGACCGGCTGGTTGCAGGCCTTGCCGACGATGTCCCAGAGCGCCTGCTCGATGCCGCTGATCGCGCAGAACACCTCGACCGAGCCGCGGCGTGCCGCGTAGTCGTCGAAGGCGAACTTCGTGAAATGCTTGATGTCGAACGGGTTGCGCCCGATCAGGTAGGGCGACAGCGAATCGAGTTGCGCGCAGACCGCCTTGTCGCGGTCGTACTGGGAATAGGCCTCGCCCCAGCCGTGGATGCCTTCGTCGGTCTCGACCTTCACGAAGATGAGGTTCTTGCGCCAGCCCGGGTGGACGGCGTAGTGCTTGATGCTCGTGATCTTCATGCGACTTCCTCTTGCGGCCCGCAGTTGGCGGGCGGTGTTGAACGACTCACTGCGAACGAATCATTTCTTGAGCAGCCCGATGGCACCGAGCACCGCGCGCGCCTCTTCGTTCTGCGCATCGAGATAGGCGCGCGCCTCGGCCCCGGTGAGGAACGTGGGGCGCCAATGGTTGCGCGCGACCAGCTTCTGCCAGCCCTCGGACTTCGCCGCGTCGCGCAGCAGGTTCTCCCAGAACAGGATCTGCTCGGGTGACAGGCCGCGCGGCCCGAGCACGCCCTGGGCCGAATGATAGACCGCATCGACGCCCTGCTCACGCCAGGTGGGTACGGTGGCCAGCGTGCCGCCGAGGCGTTCGGCGGTCGCCACCGCGATCAGGCGGATGCGGCCAGCCTGGTGCAGCGCGACCACGTTGGGGGTGGACGCCGACACCACGTCGATATGGCCGCCGAGCATGTCGGTCATCGAGGCTGCAGACGACTTGTAGGGCACGATACGCAGTTGCGACACATCGACACCCGCCTTGCGCAGCGGCAGCGCGATCGCCACATGGATATGGTTGCCCGCGCTGGTGGCGATGCCGATCGAGAGGCTGCCGGGATCCTTGCGCAGCCGCTCCACCAGATCCTTCGCGTTGCGGATCGGGGAATCCTCGCGCACCGCGACCACCAAGGTCTCTTCCACGAGGATCGCGAGGGGCGTGAAGTCGGCGTAGCCGACCGGCAGTACGCCGAGCAGGCGGTTGTTGATCTGGCCGTGGTTGAAGGTCGCCACATAGTGGGCGTTACCCGGATTCTGGATCAGCGTGTTCAGCGCGATCAGGTTCGATCCGCCCGGCCGGTTCTGCACCAGGAACGGTTGCTCGAGCCGGCCCGAGCGGTCGGCAGCATCGCGAATCTGCCGCGCCGCCATGTCGAGCGCGGCGCCCGCCCCCGACGGCACGATCCATTCGAGGCTGCGCGAGGGCTTCCATTCCTGGGCCTGGGCCGGCGCTTGCATCAACACCGCAATGAAGGCGATCGCGCCCAGAAGCGACGCATTGCACAGCCGGACGACACGCTGCCATGAAGTCTTCATGCTCTCCTCCTCGGAATGGTCGGAATTACCGCGGTCTGGCGCCGCGGTCGCCCTCGATGAGTGCCCATGCATCTTCCACCCAGTCGCACAGCACGCCCCGGGTCTCGCGCGGATCGATCACGTCGAGGATGGAAAACACCTCGGCGGTCCGGAACGGCGAACTGATCGCGTGGTACTCCGCCTCCAGCGCATCGCGCGTGGCCTGCGGATCGGGCGCGGTATCGATCTCCTGCCGATGTGCGGCATAGACGCCACCTTCGATCGGGATCGAGCCCCAGCGCGCAGACGGCCAGGCGAAGCGGTGGTTGAGCGCCGGGAAGTGCTTGGGCGCATGCAGGCCACCCGCCATGCCGAACGCACGGCGCAGGATGATCGACACCCAGGGTACTTTCGCCTGCTCGATGGTGGTGAGCACGCGCACTGCACCGAGCAGCGTGCCGGCGAGTTCCGCCTCGGGACCGGTCGCGTTGCCCGGCTGGTCGACGAGGTTCACCACGGGCAGCCCGAAGGTATCGCACAGCTTCACGTGCCGCTCGGTCTTCCAGGCCGCGGCCAGCGTCATCGCACCGCCGGACACGCGTGGATCGCTGCACAGCACGCCGACCGGATAACCATTGAGGCGCGCGAGCGCGGTGATCGTCGCACCGCCCTGGTGGCGCCCGATCTCGAAGACCGAATCGCGATCGAATATCGCGCCGATGATCTTCCTGGGATCGTAGACCTGCCGTCGGTTGCGCGGGATGGCATCGGCGAGCCAGGCATCCCCGCGCGCCGGGTCGTCGGTACCGGGTACGACCGGCGCCCGGTGATTCACGCTGCGCGGCAGGAAGGACAGGAAACGGCGCACCTGTGCCAGCGCATCAGCCTCGTCGACCGCCTCGTTGTGCACCAGCGCGCTCTTGCGATGCACCTTGTATCCGCCGAGATCGTTCTTGTCGATGTCGATGCCGTAGGCCTGCCTGACCACCGGCGGCCCGGCCGCGAATACCTGGGCCTGCTCGCGCACCATCACCGAAAAATGCGACATCAGCACCTTGATCGCCCCGAGCCCGGCGCAGCTGCCCAGCGCGACGCCCACCACCGGCACCGTAGACATCAGGTCGACCACCGGCCAGGTGGGATAGCCCGGAATCTTCGTGTGGCCCATCTTCTTCAGCAGCTTGACGCTGCCCCCGGCCGAATCGACCAGCCGCACCAGCGGCATCTGCATCGAATGGGCGAGACGCTCGGCGTACACCCACTTGTCGGAGATGGTCGCCTCGGACGACCCTGCGCGCAGCGTGTAGTCGTCGGCAGAGATCGCGACCTTGTTGCCATCGACCCTGCCGGTACCGATGATCGCGTTGATCGGCGTCAGGTCGATCAGCCGGCCCTGCGCATCGTAGCTGCCCTTGCCGGTGATCTGGCCCAGCTCGCGGAAGGTGCCGGCGTCGAGCAGCGCTTCGATGCGCTCGCGCGCGGTCATCCGGCCGCGTGCCTTGTGGCGTGCGACCGCCGCTTCGCCACCCATGCGACGCGCCATGCGGCGCCGCTCGGCGAGTTCGGCGAGTTCCGGGCCCCACTGCGGCTCTGCCGCCGGCGACGGTGCAGGCGACCCGGGAGATCCGAGCGGCGCGGGCGGCTTGGGGTCGTTCATCATGCATCCTCCGGGATACGGGTCACGCCGAGGCTCGCCAGCAGCGGCCCCAGTTCGCCGAGCCGGTGCACCACGTGCACGCCGACCGCGGCCAGCATCGCGCGCTTGGCCGACACCGTGTCGCCGGCGTCCTGGATCATCGCTGCCGCATGGCCGAAGCTGGCCCCGGCCGGGTAACGCTCCTGGAATTCACCCGCCAGCACCGCGATCACCGGCTTGCCCGGGCCACGCGCCTCCAGCCAGCGGGCGACTTCCTGCTCGTTGGGCGTGCCGGGTTCACCGAACATCAGCATCGCCTCGGTCTCGGGATCGGCATCGAACAGCTGCAGGTAGCGGACCATCGGCGTGCACGGCACTGCATCGCCACCCATGGAGATGGCGGTCGACACGCCATACCCGCTCGCCTTCAGGGTCAGCGCGAGTTCCGCCGACATGCCGCCCGAACGTGACACGATACCAACCGGACCCGGCACGAACACCCGCGCTGGCAGGTCACCGCCGATACCCCCGAGCTTGCAGCGCCCGGGCGAGATGATGCCGTTCGTGTTGCAGCCGACCACCCGCGCACCGGCGCTTTCGGCCGCCGCCCTTATTACGACGCTGTCATGTACCGGCACGTTTTCAGCCAGCACCACGGCGAGCCGGATGCCGGCGGCGAGGCTCTCGAGCACCGCATCGCGTACCGCGTACGGCGGCGCATAGACGAGGGTCGCATCGATGTCGTGTTCGCGCAGCGCGCCTGCGACCGTGTTGTAGACCGGCAGGCCGTCGGCATCGCTGCCGCCACGCCCGGGCGTGACGCCGCAGGCGATGCGCGTGCCGTATGCGCGGCAGTGCGCGATGTCGCGCCGCGCCTGCGCACCGGTGATCCCCTGCACCAGCACCCGGGTGTCCGAATCGATGAGTATGCTCACGCCGCCCCCGTGCGCGGCCCGCCAGTCAGTTCCACGATCTTCGCCACCGCATCCTCGATCGGGGACATCGGCGGCATGTAGCAAAGGCCTGGCAGTTCGGTGGCGATCTCGCGTGCGCGCGCCTCGCCCGGACCGAACAGCCGCACCACGATCGGGAAGCGTGCCGGATCGACCTGCCGCGCCTTCAGATGGTCGACGATCATGCGCATGCGCTCATCGACATTGACCAGCTGCAGAAAGTTGTAGCTGATCAGCAGCCCGCGCACGCCGGGACGGTCGAGGATGGCGTCCACCACCGCTGCCATTTTCTCTTTCCAGCCACCACCCGGGGTTGCATCGAGATGGTTCGCCGGGCGGGCGCCCAGCGCCAGCATCAGGTCGTGCTGGAACAGGCTTGCGCCACCGCCGCCGACGAAGAACCCGATGTCGCCGTCCAGCTCGGTATAGCGGAACACCGCTCCGGGTACCCGCGCGTTGGCTTCGAGGACGGAGCGCTCGCGCGGGTTGGCACGCCGGCCGCCGCGCGTCGACAGCTCGCTCGCCATCGGTTGCCAGCGCGGATGCCGGGCGATCGCCGCATCGTCGATGCCGAGCATCGCGCCGACGATGGACAAGCGCCCGTCGCTGCACAGCGCCACCGGGTTGAGCTCCATCATCAGCCCGTCGGCCGCGACGAACGCCTGCCAGAGGCGCACGGTCAGGTCCGCAAGTGCCGGCAGCCGGGCCGACTCGATGCCGCAGCGTTCCCACAGCTGCACCGCCTGCCAGGCCCGCAGGCCGCCCGCGGGGTCGACCTCCATCGTGTGTATCGCCTCGGGATGCGCCTGGTGCACCTGCTCGATGTCGACGCCACCGCGCGCACTGGCGATGACGCGCGGCGGGTAGCGGTCGAGCACGAAGGACAGGTAGAGCTCGGCTGCGATCGGCTCGAGCGCCTCGACATAGACCTGCTCGACCTCGTACTCGCCGACCCGGGTGCCGAACATGTCTTGAGCGGCAATCCGCGCGGCATCGACGCTGTCGGTGAGGCGCACGGCCCCGGCGAGACCGCGCCGGCCGGTCGGCACCAGCGCCTTGACCACGGCTGCCCCGCCGAGCGCGCCGGCAATGCGCGCAACCGCGTCGCCGCTGCCGGCGGCTTCGCCGGCCGGGACAGGCAGGCCGCGATCGCGCAGGAATGCCTTGGTCAGGTCTTCGGTGAGGGCGATCATCGGTGCTGCGCAGCCAGGCCGCCCCCGCGCCGCAGCGTGGCACTGCTCGAGCCCGATCGGGCCTTAGACACCGGAGCCCCTTCGGGACAGACGATGCGCATGCTGCTCCTCCTGTTCGGCGAACGCACCAAAGCCCCCGGCGCGGACGCTCGAAAGGGAAAGACCGGGGCGTTTCTGCGCGGCGTGGTCTGGATGGATGATGCCAGATGTAGGGGTCACAGGCGATAATCACCGGCCACGCCACATGCTGATCGAAATCCAGGTGCACACATGCCGATGACCGCGGTCGAGAAGATCCTCGCAGCACGCAGCGGCCGCAGCGAGCTGCGGGCCGGAGAAGTGGTCGAGCCGCAACCGGACTTCATCATGGTCCACGACGGCGTGGTGCTGTCGGCCAGGCGCGAGCTCGACCAGCTCGGCATCGACCGTCTGGCGCACCCCGAGCGCGTGATGATCGTCACCGACCACGAAGTGATCTATCCGAACGCCCGCTCGGCCGAGCGCGGTGCGGCCAACCGCCGCGCGGCGAA
>JBILGF010000216.1:0-5985 GCA_044351195.1 Burkholderiales bacterium | reverse complement strand
GCAATGGGGCGTGGGCCGCTTCTACGATGTCGGCCAGGGCGGCCACGGGCACATCTTTCCGATGGAATCGGGGTTGCTGCTGCCGGGCATGTTCTATTTCGACAACGACCGCCACTCGACCAACGCCGGTGCCATCGGCGCGCTCGGCTTTCGCATGGGCTCGGAGATCAGCCGCGTGCTGGCCACCGGAACCAACTGGGTGATGGTGCCGAAGACGATACGCCTGACGCTGTCCGGGCACGCCCGGCCGGGCGTGTTCGGCCGCGACATCGGCTTCGTGATCGCCAGGCACCTGCGCGAGGGGGGCAGCTGGGGCGTGAACCCCGACTACCGGGTGCTGGAGTTCGCGGGCGAGCTCGAACAGTTCGACCTCGCCCAGCGTACCGCGCTGTGCAGTTCGCCGACCGAAGTACGCGCCTACGGCACGTTCTTCCCGCCCTCGGCAGCGATCCTCGCCCATGCGAACGCGGTCGCGCAGCGTCCGTTCACCCCGGTTTACCCGGACGACAACGCGAACTATGAGGCCAGGCTCTCGCTGGATATCTCTTCGATCGAGCCGCAGGTGGCACTGCCCGGCGGCGTGCACCGCGCGGTGGATATCTCCGAGGTCGCCGGCACTGCCGTCGACCATGCGTTCATCGGCTCCTGCGGCTCCGGCCACTATGAAGACCTGCAACTGGCCGCACGCGCGCTGGCTGGCAGGCGTATCGCCCCGGGCGTGCGACTGATGGTCGCGCCAGGCAGCGAGGCGTCCACGCGCCGGATGCTCGACGACGGCCTGATGAAGATCTTTGTCGAGGCTGGCGCGGTGATGCTGCCGGCCGGCTGCGGTTCCTGCAACGACGGGGTGATCGGGCCGGTCGACGCTGGCGAGGTGTCGATCTCCACGTTCGCCGGGAACAACAACGGACGGCTTGGCCCGAAGGACGCGCAACTGTTTCTCGGCAACCCGGCCACCGTGGCGGCATCGGCCGTCGCCGGCAGGATCGTCGACCCGCGCACGGTGATCGACTTCGTCCAGTGATCGAACGACCCCACGGAGCGACGCAAGCATGAATGCCTCCCGCAAATCCGATGCCGCCAGGGCTTCCGACCGCTACGACTGGCGGCTGCGCGGCCGCGCCTGGGTGCTCGGCCACGACATCCCGCATCAGGGCGGCGTGGTGCCGGGCTGGATCGTCACCGGCCGGCACATGGCGCCGGCCGAGATCATCCCGCACCTGTTCGAAGAGACCGACCCGGGGTTTCATGCCCGCTGCCGGCCGGGCGACATCATCGTCGCCGGGCGCAGCTTCGGCATGGGCCCGAAGATGAACGGCTACATCGCGATGCAGGCGCTGGGCCTGGGGCTGGTCTGCGAATCGATGCCCTTCCTCGGCTACCGAGGTGCGATCGGCGCCGGGCTGCGCGTGCTCACCGACTGCCAGGGTGCGACCGAGGAATGCGAGACCGGCGATGAGCTCGAAGTCGATTTCGGCAGCGGCCTGTTCATCAACCATACGCGCGGCACGCGGCGCGAGTACCCGCCGCTGGCCGACAGCCTGAAGGAGATCGTCGCACTGGGCGGCAATACCGGCTGGCTGCAACAGTGGTGGGCCGGCCAGCAGGGCGACGGCGCAGGCCGACACCCGGCCGGTAATGGCAGTGGCCGCGACTGAGCGCAGTCCAGCCCCCTGCTGCTGCGAGGCACGGCCCCGATGTTCCTGCTGTTCTTCCTGATGGTGGCCGCCGGCATGCTGAGCCTGCTGTGGCTCTACTTCCCGGTGCAGGGCGGCCCGCAAACCGAGTATCCGCTGCCGCCACGGCAGCAGGTCGACACGCCGGGGGCCGCCGCGCCGGAGCCTGCCGTACCGACGGCATCCACGGCCAGCCCGCCGACCGGGCCTGCGGATGCCGGAACCTCCGCCGTTGCGGCAGCCGCGGGCGAACGGGACGTCAGCCACGGCGTGGCGATGCCCGCCTCTGGCGCACAGCCTTCCGACGGCGTGCCGGCTGTGCCAGTTCCCGCCGCTGCGCTGCCAACGATCGAGGAACTGGACCGGCAGCTGGACAGGCTGCTCGGCCTGCCGCCCGCGCCCCCGGCTCGGCCTTGATGCCGACGATCGAGCCCGATCCGCCAGCGACGGTTCGCCGCACAGGTGTCGAATGGACGCGCCGGCCTTTGGGTGCCTTCGAGTGCGCCTGAGGCCGACCTGTCGCGCTCGCTGGCGTGAGCGGCCCGCATGCACGCGAGCAGGCCGGCCGCGCGAGTCAGCTCAACCTGACGAGCAGCCAGCCCACCACGACGATATGGCCGACGGTCACCAGCACCGACAGACCGTGCAGGCGTTTGAAGCGCTGGCGCTGGCCCGCATCGGTGGCTCGGTTGATGGCGGGCATGAGCGCCTGCCGTACCGGGATGGTGGTGAGAGCGACGCCGGCCAGCACGGCCGCAGCCTTCACATCATGGGGCCACCACAGCAAGGCAGCGGTGCCTGCCGTGGCGATCACGAATACGTAGAACCACGGAAAGGCCTTGCGCAATGTCGCGCCGGCCGTGACTGCCGGAAGCGCGGTGAACAGAAACGCCGCAAAGCCGAAGGCGTACAGCACCATGCCGCCAAACAGCAGGGCTGTGCACAGGACTGCGAGTGAAAGAACCATAGGGAATGTCCGATGGCAGGGGACTCGGTGGTTGCGGGCGGGCCAGCGTGCCTGGTGGACGCTGCCTGTTGCCCAGGCCGATGCACTTTCCGAGCGTACACCCCTGCGGCCGGGCTGCGCGCGGGCTCCGGACCCGTCGACCCACACCAGGCGCTCACCCGACGGTTCTTCCGGATGGGCTTGGCGCGATCATCGCCATGCCCGAAGCGGAAACCCTGCGCCAGCGATAGCGGCGTTTCCTGTGTCAGACCATGACTGCACTCGAAGGCCATGCATTTATGGTTATTTTCCGCAGCCATGTCGAGCCAGTGCCGGGACTGCAAGCCCTCGGCCACAGGCGCCTTCTCTCATCGGCTTGCTTGACGAGCTTCGATCCCATGAAGACGACACGACGCACTTTTCTCATGACCGTCGCGGCAGGCAGCGCCGCACTCAGCTCGACCGCTTCCGGGCAAGCCGGGCTGAGCGAAAAGGACCCGCAGGCAATTGCGCTGGGCTACTTTGAGGAAGCGACCAAGACAGACACCAAGAAGTGGCCCAAATATGCGGCGGGTCAACTGTGCAACAACTGCGCGCTGTACTAGGGCAAGGTAACCGATGCATGGGGCGGCGGGCCAACGCCGTGCGCTCGTTACTGAGCGGAGAGCGCATCATGCGCACCGACGAGCCGCGCCGCGCGGCAGAAGATCTGGGCGAGCGCTACGCCTAACTTGCCTGCTTCGCGCGCACGACCACCGCACTGCGCGCCTGCCTCATCGAGAAGGGCCTCGTCACCGGGGACGAACTCGCCGATGGCAGGGCCGCAATCGCCGAGTTCGGCATCGGCATGAAGGCAGAGTGACTGCACACTGTCTGGAATACCGCGGATGTACACAATGTCATCGAGTGCATGCCTTGCTCGTGCTACCCGCGCTCGCTGCTCGGTATGCCGCCGACCTGGTATAAATGTACCCATGATCGCGCGCGAGTCGTGTACGAGCCGCGAGCCGTGCTCAGGGAGTTCGGTACCGAACTGCCCGAGCGCGTGACCGTTCGGGTGTACGACTCCAGCGCCGACATGCGCTACGTCGTCGTGCCGATGCATCCGGCGGGCGCCTAGGGGTGGAGCGAGGAGCGCCTCGTGCGGATCCTGACCCGCGACCCACTGGTCGGGGTGACGGTACCGCGCATACGCGAGGATCTGTCCGTCGGCGCCGAGACCTGATCACGCGGGCAGCGCATCGCGCGTCAATCGCCTGGCCCGCGCCTGGCGCGGAACCACCCGGAAAGCGCAGCGCAGAAAGCCCGCCTCCGCATGCATCGCGCAGCCGACAGCGCCCGCGGTGCATGGCGTGTACGAGAGGGCAAGTGCAGCCTTTTCAATCCGTCACTTCGACACGCGCAGCAGCGAGTCCGGCACGCCGTTTGCCCTCTGACACGAGCGCATGCTGGTCGCAGGCGTTTACATGGACGACAGAGATCCCGCTCCTGGTAACGAGGCCCGATCGACAGGTCTGATACCCGCTCGCCAGGGTGAGCATGTCCGAGCCGCAAAGGCCGGCGAGCCAAGCGGAAATCGGGCATGATTCTTCTCGCGCCGGGGCAATGGCATTCCGGAATGCAAGGTCACGCGCCAGCACACCTGCAGATCGGCTTCAGTGCGCGGGCCCATGCCCTGCGTCCACGTTGTGCACGGGCCCGCCCCCCGTGTCCATCCACGACAGGCACCCGCTCTGGCAATGACACGAATCCCTGCCGCCATCGACCCCGCTGTTGCACTCGCGAATCACGTGGCGACTGCATGCGCCGCCGCACTGCCCGCCGCCACGCGGATCGCCACCTGCCGAGACATCCTCGACACACTCGGTTGCATGCTCGGCGGCACTGGCGCACCGGGCATCGACACCCTCGTCGCGCTCGCGCGGCGCTGGGGTGGACGCGAGGAAGCCGCTGTGCTTTGTGCGGGCATCCGCGTTCCCGCCCATCACGCCGCGCTGGCAAACGCTGCCATGGGCCATGCACTCGACTTCGACGACACGCACGACCTCGCGGGCTCCATCCACCCCGGCGCGCCGGTGCTTGCCGCTGCGCTCGCTGCGACGGCGCTGCGCGGCGCGGTGTCTGGCGACGAATTCATACTGGCGGTGGCGCTCGGACTGGACGTGGCGTGCCGGGTCGCGCTCGGCGCGCCTGAGGATCGCGGCTGGCACCGGACGGCGGCGATGGGCGTCTTTGGTGCCACAGCCTCCGCGTCGCGCCTGCTCGGACTGACCTCGGAGCAGGTCGTGCACGCCTTCGGCATCGCGCTCAGTCAAGCTGCCGGCACCCGCCAGTGCATCGACGACGGGGCACTCACCAAGCGTTTCCAGGCTGGGCAGGCGTCATCCGCCGGCGTTCTCTCGGCGCTGCTGGCCGTTGAAGGGTTCACTGGCGCGCGCGAGGTGTTCACGGGACGCTACGGCTTCCTCCCCATGTACCAACCCGGCCGTTTCGATGGCGCCGCCCTGGTCGCGGATCTCGGCGAGATCTGGGAAGGCGACCGACTGAGCCTCAAGCCGTGGCCGTGCTTCAGACCGGCGCACGCCGCCATCGATGCGGCGCTCGGGCTGCGCGAGGCGCTCGCGCTGGGTTCCGGGGAACCGGCGCAGATCACTGGCGTGACGCTCGCCACCGACCCGCGCTGCTACACCGACCAGTTCGAGGGTGGCGCGCACAAGCGCAGGCCTCGACACGTGATCGAGGCGCAGTTCGCCACACCGTTCCTGGTCGCGACGGCCCTCCTGCGCGGGCACGTCCGTATCGCCGATGTTGCACGGCCGGACGACGAGCGCATCCTCGGCCTGGCAGACCGCATCGAGGGCCTGCGCATCGTCGATCGCCAGCGTGGTTGGGCACGCCTCACCGTCACGACAGCCGACGGGCGCTCGGCCACGCGCGAGGTCGCCCGCGCAGCGGGCTCGCCCGAGCATCCGCTTACCGACGCAGCGCTGGACGCCAAGTTCCGCGACTGCGCCGCGAATGCCGTGCGGCCGATCGACCATTCGACGGTGGATGTCATCATCGACTGCGTCCGAAACCTGCGGCGGCAGCACGACGCTGCAGCGCTGATACATCTGCTTTCTGACATGTGACGCAAGGATGGAGGGGCAGAGGGACACAGAAACCCAGGCTGGCGCGCATTGCAAGAATCGCGTGCGCAACACCCTTCCCTGCAGCGGCCGCAGGATCTGTGCGGTTGCTTCCACTGCCGTGACCGGTGTCAGCCGTGACAGCACGTCTGTGGCGGGTGCCATGGCGACACGAGGCTCGAGGGGCTGTCCGCCCCCCGCGCCCGCTATCCCGCCTTGATGCCACGCGTGCGGA
>JBILGF010000293.1:0-4685 GCA_044351195.1 Burkholderiales bacterium | reverse complement strand
CGGAAGCTTGGGCGCCAGCAGCTTCGGGCTGATCGCAGGGCCCTGGTCCGGGTACTGGGTGATCATCTTCATCACGTCGCCCGGCTCGGCCAGAAGTATCGCCACCACCCGGGTCGCCTGCATCACGCTGCCGCCACCGATCGCAAGAAGCACGTCTGCGCCGGCCGCACGCGCGGCATCGCGCGCCGCCACCACGTCGGGATACGGCGAATCCTTGCCCATGCCGTCGAACTGGCCGGCATACGCGGGGCCGAGTCGGTCGCGTACCAGGGCCACCAGCCCGGTGCGCGTGGCGACCGTGCGTCCGCAGACGATGAACGCGCGCTTTGCCTTGAGCCGCGCGACCTCGCCAGCCAGCGCATCGAGCGCCAGCTCGCCGCTGTACAGACGCACCGCGGGGGTTGCCGAGCGGAAATCGGTGACGGTCATCGAACCTCCATTGCAGGCTGTCAGGGTGTTGGGTGCCAGGGGTCAGACAGTATAGGTGGACCGCTCAGGTAAACTCGTGGCTTTCCGCCGCTCGTCCCACCGGAGCCCCCCATGGCCAGCACGCTCGCAGATCAACCCACCCTCACCGATTGCACGCTTGCGATCGACGGCCGGGTTGCCACCCTCACCTTCAACCGCGACGACATCCGCAATGCGCTGTCGGGCTCCATGATCGGCACGGAACTGGTCAGCGTGGTGGACTGGGCGAGCGCCTGCCCCGACATCTCGGTGCTGGTACTGACCGGCGCGGGCTCGGCGTTCTCCGCCGGCGGCAACGTGAAGAACATGAAGCAGCGCACCGACGTCCCGGTGCACGAGGTGCAACAGAACTACAAGTCGGGCATCCAGCGCATCCCGATGGCGCTGCACGAGTGCGAACTGCCGGTGATCGCCGCAGTGAACGGCCCGGCCGTCGGCGCCGGCTTCGACCTCACCCAGATGTGCGACATCCGCATCGCATCGACCGAAGCCCAGTTCGGCGAGACCTTCGTCAACCTCGGCATCATCCCGGGCGATGGCGGCTCCTGGTTCCTGACCCGCGCGGTGGGCTACCAGCGTGCGGCCGAACTCACCTTCTCGGGCCGGCTGGTCAAGTCCGACGAGGCACTCGCCCTGGGGCTGGTGCTGGAAGTGGTGAAGCCGGAAGAACTGCTGGCCCGCGCCCAGGACATGGCGCGCCGGATGTCGTACAAGCCGCCGCAGGCGCTGCGCTACGCGAAGCGGCTGCTCAAGCTGTCGCAGCGCATGCCGCTGCCCGAGTACCTCGACATCTGCTCGAGCTACCAGGCGCTGTGCCACAAGACCGAAGACCATGCCGAGGCGCTGCAGGCGTTCTTCGAGAAGCGCCGCGGCGAGTTCAAGGGGCGCTGACCAATGCGTACCCTTACTTCCCTGTTTGTGGCTGCTGCCGCGGCACTGGCCCTGCAGGCTCCGCTTGCGTCCGCACAGGAGGCTGCGCTGCCGCCGGTGGACGCCGGCGCGAAGGACGCGTCGTGGCTGCAGTTCCACAAGCGGCTGGCCACCGCGGTCGAGCAGCGTGACCTGAAGTTCCTGCTGTCCATCCTCGACCCGAAGATCCGCAACAGCTTCGAGAAGCCCGACGGCGTGAAGGCCTTCGTGGAGCAGTGGGACCTCGACACCCCGGCCAAGGCAAAGGAGTCCCCCCTCTGGACCGAGCTGCGCTCGCTGCTGCGCTTCGGTGCCGCACCGGTCGAAGCCGCCGGCGGCGAGCGGCTGCTCTGTCTGCCGTATGTCGCGGTGACCTTCCCGCCGTCGATAGACCCGTTCCTGTTCGCCGCGGTCGTGACCGCAGACGCACCCGTGTTCGACAAGCCGTCGACGCAGGCGACGATCATCGCCACGATCTCCCACCAGATCGTCGGCGTGGAAGACTGGGATCTCGAAGACGAGGCGAAATCGCCGCAGCGCTGGGTCAAGGTAGTGCTGAAGAAAGGCGGCGGCTACATGGCCTCGGAGCATGTGCGCAGCGCGATCGAGGCGCGCGCCTGCTTCACCCGCAGCCGTGGCAAGACCCCGAACGCCGGCCCCTGGCGGTTGATCTCGCTCACCGTCGGCGGCGGCTGAGCATGGCTACGCGGGCAGCCGGCTTCGTGGTGCAGCGCGCTGGCCCGGAGGACGCGCCAGCCATCGCCGATCTCTGGTTCAGGCATCTGGCCGAGACCAGCGGCGACGTCGACCCGACCTTCACCCCGGCACTCACTTTGCAGAAGACCACCGCGCGCCTGAAGCGTGCGCTCGCGGCCGGTTCCCTGCTGGGCTGGATCGCACGCACGGAAGGCCAGTCGCGCACGCAGCTTGCGGGCTACCTCACGGCGAGGGTGCAGGTGGAGGATCCACTGTTCGGTGACACCTTCGAATACGACCCGGTGTTCTACATCGTCGATGTCGATGTCGAGGCGGCGTTCCGCCGCCGTGGACTGAGTGGCCTGCTGATGGAGCACGCAACGGAACATGCCCGGCGGCAGCGCATCGGCACCCTCGAACTTGCGGTGGTGGTACGCGACGACCGGGCCGTGGCAGCGTGGAGGAAGCAGGGCTTCGAGCCGAGGGTGGCAGTGATGCGCAGGGCGGTGCCCAGGCGTTGAGCCGGCACCCGCGTCGCAGTCGGCTGCCCGGCCGGCTGCCCGGCCGGCCGGGCCTCGCACGCCGCCGGACAACGCACCGGGAGCGGCATCAGACCCGCAGCTGACGGCGTACTGCGGACAGCGACACGGCGCTGATCACCGCACCCGGCGCAAAGCGTGTGGCGATCGATCCGCTGACCAGTGCATTGGCGATCGACGGCACCTGCAGCATGAGCATCGTGGACACCCCAGAGACCACGAAGGCCGCGGCGAAATAGTAGAAGTTGAAGGCGTCCGAGGCCGGATCGATCGCCGTACCGGTACCGGCCATCATCGGTTCGTGCATGCGCGACACCAGCGTGACCACGACGATTCCGATCACCTGGTAGAGCGCCGCGACCAGCGTGAACCGGACCCAGCCGTCGAACAGGAAGCTGGCCGGGCGTACCAGCAGCCAGGGCAGGAACACCGGGCCGAGCGCGAAGGCGATCGACAGCAGGATCATCGACATCAGGTAGATGCCGAGATAGATGCAGGCGCACAGCAGCAGCGCGATCGCGATCGCCAGCTTGAACAGCAGCGTGCCCAGGAGCGCCAGCGGGTCGAGCATGGAACCGATCCTGGCTTCGGCATGCTCCCAGAGCCAGAACGCCGCATCCAGCATGCGCTGCACGCCATGCACCGCATCGGCTGCGCCGTGTACGTTGCCCGAGACCTGGCGCGACAGATCCGCCGCACCCGCGACGATCGCCCCGGTGACTGAGTCCCAGCGGTCGAGCAGCGCGAACAGGATACCGGCGGTGATCGACAGGGTCAGGAACTCGCCGACCAGCGTGCCGAGCGGCGGACGTTCGAGCGCGGTCTTCAGACCCATCCAGGCGAGCGAAATCCCGGTGAGCAGCGCGAGCAGTTCCAGCCCCCAGGGCTGGAGTCGCCGATGGATGGTGGCTGCGGCCGCGACCAGCCCGTCGACCGGCGCACGCACTGCCCGGCCGAAGTCTTCGCGATTGCCGCTGACGGTGGGCAGCTGGTAGCGCTGCTCGGCAGTCTCCTCGAGCGCGGCGCCCTGGGTATCCGCTGCCCTGGCGGGAGACAGCAGCGCGCCCGGTGCCTGCCACGCCACCAGCAGGAAGATCCACGCGTGCAGCAGCAGTCGCATCGCCATGCTAGCGCTGCAGGCGCCGCGCTTCGATCGCGTCGGCGGCCTGTTCGCGCGTGCGTGCCGCCACCTCGCGCGCGTCATGCGCCCGCTGGTCTGCAGACTGGCGGTCGATCTCGCGCAGCCGACGCACGCGTGCTGCGATCGTCTCGTCGCGCGCGGCGTCGTGCGCCGAGCGCGCATCAGCCTGGGCCAGGCGCGCCTGCGCGGCGGCGTTCTGCGCGACCAGCAGGCTCATCTGCTGGTTGAGCATCTGCAGCGACTGGTGGGTGCCCTCGGTATCGACGATCCGCGCCTGCACTGCGCGTACCTCCGCGAAATCGGCCTCGACCCGGGCCATCGTGCGGCGCGCGTCAGCGAACGCCTCCCGCTGCCGGTCGATGCGGGCCCGGGACAGCGACTGCTCCCGCGCGACATACTCGGGCCAGGTGAGGCGCGACAGCGTATGGGACTGCTGCGTCAGGACGGCCTCGGCACGCAGCGTCTCGATCGAGCCTCCCAGCCGGTCGAGCCGATGCAGATACTCGCCGACCCGGGCGAGTTGCTCGCCGGACATGGCACGCAGCGACGACATGTCCTGGGGCCCGAGCCTCGCCAGCTGGCGCAATGCGGCTTCATGCTGACGGCCCTGGAGCACGAGGGACTCCCACTGCTGCTGCAACTGGCGGGCGCGCTGGGTCTCGGCGATCAACGCGGCCTGAACGGCGCGCAGATGCTGCACGTAGGAAACCGGGTCGTGCACGATCGTGCCCGCGCCTGGCATGCTGCCGCCGGCTGCAGCCGTGCCCGCGAACATCGCGAGGATGCTGCACGCGCGCCTCGTGATGCGCCACCACTGCCGGCTCATGGCGTGCCCCGACCGGACGGGTCGGCATGCGGCCCGGAGAGTTCGTCCAGGTAGTCGTGCGCCCAGCGCGGCGAGCCACCGCCATGGTGGCGGGCGAACGCATCCT
>JBILGF010000023.1:0-14516 GCA_044351195.1 Burkholderiales bacterium | reverse complement strand
CTCGAGCATCGGCCGCTCGACGCAGTGGATCACCATCTCGTAGATCGCATGCGGCTTCTGCCCATCGAGGTCGCGGAAGTAGCTGTCGATCGCGCGCCGGACGGTGCGGCTGAGTTCGCTTTCTTCCTTCATCGATGCATCTCCTGCGCTCGCGCGCGCTCACGCACGGCAGACGTACGGTGATTGTTGTAGCCGGGCCGAGGCACCGCAGCCGCGCCGCGCCCCCGTGCCGGATCGGATTGTTCGCGCGCCTGGAGCAACGCGCACCACGCCTGAAGCGCCGCGCGCTGGCCGGCACGGGTGGACGCATGGTTGACCTGCTGGCGCAGTACCTCGCCACCTGGCATCCCGTGCACGTACCAGGCGATGTGCTTGCGGGCGAAGCGCACGCCGCTGTGCTCGCCGTAGAAGGCATGGATATCGTCGAGGTGGCCGGTGACGATCGCGCTCCACTCACGCGCATCGGGCGGCGCGATGCGCGTGCCGGTGGCGAGGAAAGCCGCGATCTCGCGGAACAGCCACGGCCGACCGAAGGCGCCGCGGCCGATCATCAGCGCATCCGCGCCGGTGGCGTGCAGCACGGCGCGGGCCGTCTCCGGGTCGTCGATGTCGCCGTTGGCAATCACCGGGATGCGCACTGCGGCCTTCACTGCGGCGATCGTGTCGTACTCGGCCACGCCTTCGAAGGCGTCGGCACGGGTACGACCGTGCACCGTCAGCGCCTGGATGCCGGATCGTTCGGCGATGCGCGCGACCTGCACGGCATTGCGCGAACTGCGATCCCAGCCGGTGCGGATCTTCAGCGTCACCGGTACCGGCACCGCCTGCACGACGGCTTCGAGGATGCGCCCGACCAGCGGCTCGTCGCGCAGCAGGGCCGAGCCGGCCGCGACATTGCAGACCTTCTTCGCGGGACAACCCATGTTGATGTCGATCAGCTGCGCGCCCAGCGCCACGTTATGGCGTGCCGCATCGGCCATCCAGTGCGGATCCGCGCCGGCGATCTGCGCGCAGATCGGACCTGCCTCGCCCGCATGGTCGGTGCGCTGGCGCGATTTCGCCGTGTCCCGCAGGCGCGGGTCGGCCGACACCATCTCGGATACGGCCAGCCCGGCACCCAGCCTGCGGCACAGGCTTCGGAACGGGCGGTCGGTGACTCCGGCCATCGGCGCGACGACGAGTGAAGGCGTTATGTCGTAGGGACCGATGCGCATGGCTTCGCTGTGGGGACTGGCATTCGGGAACAGGGCATTCATCGAGGCGACGCGCGGTCGCATCGCCCGGGCGGCAATTGCCGGCCGTCGCGACATCGACGAATCCTGCAGGGAGACGGATTGTAATGACTGCGCGAGGCAGTGCAAAGTGAATCGCCACGCAGGGACGGTATCGGCGCGTGGCGCTGCGTTCCACGCGGCACTTCATCGGCGCCCGCCGAGGCTGGCGCGAGGGTGTGCCGCCGCCTCAGGCAGCCCCGAACACCATCACCTGCAACGCGCGCCGGCGCAACTGCGGCAGCAGGTCCAGCGCCGACAACCCGAATCCCCGTATCGCGGCTGCGAGCGGGTTGTCGATGGCGGTCACCCGCGCGATCAGGTCGGTGGCGGTTATCGTGAGCGCGCGATCAGCCCTGCGCGCCTGCGCGAAGTCGGCGAGCGCCCGCAGCAGCACATCGGCCGGGAGCCCGGCACTGCCCGGGCGGACGGGCCACGCCGAGGCAAAATCGAGCGCATCGCGCACGCCGAGGTTGAAGCCCTGCCCGGCCACCGGGTGCAGCACCTGGGATGCATTGCCGATGGGCACGATACGCGGATCGGCCGACCGGCCCGCGCGACGCAGTGCCAGCGGTACGCGGACCGGTGCGGTAAGCCAGCGCATCGTGCCGAAGGCAGGCCCGGCTGCCGCTTCCAGCGCGCGTGCCAGCGCATCCGGCCCGGTGTCGATCAGGCGCTGTGCGACATCGGGCTCGAGCACCCATACGCATGAATGGTGTCCGTCCCGGGGCAGCAGTGCCAGCGGGCCGCTGCCCGTGAAGCGCTCATGGGCGCGGCCGGGGCAGAACCCCTCGCTGGCCACCTCACCGACCAGCGCCACCTGCCGGTAGACGCAATCGCTGCGCTGCGCTGCGCCGCCGCCGGGCAAACCCTCGGCACCGTCGGCAAGTACCACGCAGCGGGCGTCGGCCCGGCTCGCAGGCACGCCGTCGGGCGCAAGCACGAGCGTCATCGCATCAGCGCCCGATTCGATCGCGGACACGACGGTGCGCCAGCGGGTCACGATACCCGCCACCTCGAGCGCCTGCGAACAGGCACGCGCGAGGTCGCCGTAGTCGACCACGAAGCCGAGCGCCGGCGTGCCGAGGTCGTCCGCGGTGAACTCGATGCTGCCGAAGGCACCGCGTTCGCTGACACTGACCCGGGTGATCGGATCGGCTCGGGCGATCCTTGCCCAGACACCCAGGCGATCGAGCGCGAGCCGCGTTCCCCACGACAAGGCGATCGCGCGGCGATCGGCCTTGCCGGCCGCGGGCTCGCGCGCATCGAACAATCGCGAGGGCACCCCGCGCGCGTCGAGCGCAAGGGCTGCGACGGCGCCGACCGGACCGGCCCCGACGATCGCCACCGGCGGCGAGGCCAACCCCGGCGGATCGTCGCTGGCCGGCATGTCCCGGGGCGATGCGCCGACGGTCACGAACCGTCGCGCATCCACGCCTCGATGTCATCGATGCGCTTGGGCGCCTGCGCCGTGATCACCTCGTTTCCCCCGGCTGTCACCACCACGTCGTCCTCGATGCGGATGCCGATGTTCCAGAACGCCTCCGGCACGCTGTCGCCCGGACGCACGTAGCAACCGGGCTCGACCGTGGTCACATGCCCGGGCTCCAGCGTCACCCAGTCTCCGTCGCGTTTGTAGTCACCCGCGTCGTGCACGTCGAGACCGAGCCAGTGTCCTGTGCGGTGCATGTAGAACCGCTTGTAGTCGCCGGATTCGAGCACCCGCTCGGCCGGCCCTGCGCACAGTCCGAGATCGACGAAACCCGTGCACAGCACCGCCACGGCTGCATCGTGCGGGGCCTGCCAGCTGGCACCGGGGCGCACGGCGTCGATCGCCGCCTGCTGCGCCTCGAGCACGCATTCGTACAAGGCGCGCTGCGGGCCGCTGAACCGGCCATCGACCGGGAATGTGCGGGTGATGTCCGAGGCATAACCGTCGAGTTCGCAGCCGGCATCGATCAGCAGCAGGTCGCCGGCGGCAAGCCTGGCGGCGTTCTCGACATAGTGCAGGACGCAGGCATTGGCACCGCCGGCCACGATCGACGTATAGGCGGGCGCCTGGGCACCTGCAGCACGGAACGCATGCAGCAGCTCCGCCTCGACTTCGAACTCGAACCGGCCGGCGTGGGTGGCGCGCATCGCGCGCCGATGCGCCTCGCAGGAGATCGCCGCCGCGCGGCGCATGATGGACAGTTCCTGGGCGTCCTTCACCACGCGCATCGCATCGATCAGCACCCGCACCTCACCCAGCGTGGCCGGCGCACGCACGCCGTTGCGCGCCAGGGCGCGCACCTGGTTGAGCCAGCCCGACACCCGCTCGCTCCAGGCCGCGTCCTCGCCGATCGCGCAGTACAGTGCCGGCCGGTCGGAGATCAGCCCGGGCAGGCGCGCGTCGAGTTCCGACACGGGCCAGGCTTCGTCGAAACCGAAGCGTTCGCATGCGGCCTCGGGGCCGTGGCGGAAGCCGTCCCACAGTTCGCGCTCGGGATCGCGCGCGCGGCAGAACAGGATATGCTTGGGGTTGGCACCGCCGACGATCACCACGACCGCCTCCGGCTCGGGGAATGCGGTCAGGTAGTAGAAATAGCTGTCGAAGCGGTACGGGTAGTGCGCATCGCGGTTGCGGGTACGCTCGGGCGCGGTGGCCAGCACGGCGACACCTTCACCGATGTGTCCGGCCAGCCGGGTCCGGCGCTCGCGCGCGGTGCGCGCGAGTTCGGGCAGGGGTATCGGTTCGAACGGCGGCATGGGAACACCCGGCTGGAAGGACACCGCATTATAGGGACCCTGCCACCGGCAGTCCGCCGCGCAGCCGTCGGTCGAGGTCGGCCAGCCGCTGCGGGGTCCCGATATCCATCCAGCCGCCCTGGAAATGCTCGGCCGACAGTGCGCCCCGGGCACGCGCGTCGAACAGCAGCGGCGCCAGGGGCGCCCGCACCCCGGCCCCTACCCGGTTGAACAGCCGCATGCGATAGACGCCGATTCCAGCGAACGTGTACTTCGGCAGCGCGGCCGCATCCGGTGACGATTCGTCGTCGACCACCCGGCCGGCACGCAGTCGGAAATCGCCGCCCGGATGGTGGGGCGGATTGTCGACCAGCACGAGGTGGGCATCGAGCGCCGGATCGGCCAGCACCGCGCCGGCCCGCGCGATGAAGCCGGCGAAGTCGAGGTCTGTCCAGAGGTCGCCGTTGACCACCAGGAACGGTGCCTCGCCCAGCAGCGCGCGCGCGTGCGCGATACCGCCCGCGGTTTCCAGGGCCTCGCCTTCATGGGACCACGCGATACGCACGCCCCAGCGCGAACCGTCGCCCAGTGCCTGCTCGAGCATCGGGCCCAGGTGGGCGGTGTTGACTACCAGTTGCCTGCAGCCGGCAGCGGCCAGGGCCTCGATGAGATGCACGATCAGCGCCCGCCCGCCCGCTTCCAGCAACGGCTTGGGCGAGTGGTCTGTGAGCGGTCGCATACGCTCGCCGCGGCCCGCGGCAAGGATCATCGCGATCATCCGGGCTGGGGTGCGGTCTCGTCCAGCCAGCGGACAAGCGGTGCCAGGTCACGATAGCGGGTGCAGGTGGCGCGCAGATAGCGGCGTACCCGCGGCATCGAATCGAGGTAGCCGCGCTTGCCGTCGCGCCAGGCCAGGCGGGCAAAGATGCCGAGCACCTTGAGGTGGCGTTGCACGCCCATCCACTCGAAGTCTCGGTGGAACTCGCCGAAGTCGCCGGGCACCGGCAGCCCGGCACGCCGGGCGAGATCCCAGTAGCGGGCCAGCCAGTCGAGCAGCAGTGCCTCGTCCCAGTCGATGTAGGCATCCTTCAACAGCGAGGCCAGATCGTAGGTGATCGGCCCGTCGACGGCGTCCTGGAAATCGAGGATGCCCGGATTGGGGTCACTGCACATCAGGTTGCGCGAATGGTAATCGCGGTGCACGAACACCCGCGGCTGCGCCAGCGCACGATCGAGCAGCAGGCCGCCGACATGGGCGATGACCTTCGCCGACGCCTCATCGGGCGGCTGGCCGAGATGGCGGCCGAGGTACCACTCGGGGAACAGATCGAGTTCGCGCCCGAGCAGGACCCGGTCGTACCGGGGCAGCCTTCCGCGCACATCGATACGCTGCATCGCGACCAGCGCAGCCAGCGCATCGGCATAAAGGCCATCGGTACGCGCCGCGTCCTGCTGCACCAACCGGTCGAGGTAGGTCACGTGCCCCAGGTCGGTCAGCAGCAGGAAGCCCTGGTCGAGGTCCTGCGCAAGTATCCGCGGGGCATTCAACCCGGCTTCGGCGAGCATCGCCGCGACATGGATGAACGGGCGGCAGTCTTCGTGCGCAGGCGGCGCATCCATCACGATCAGGCTCTGGCCATCGCGCGGATCGACCAGCCGGAAGTAGCGCCGGAAACTGGCATCGGCAGATGCGGGCGCCAGACATGCCGGCGCACCCAGTGCAAGCGCCTTGCCAGCCCAGACGGCGGCAGCGGCGCGGCGCGGATCGGACGCGATGTCGGACGCGGGGTGGGACTCGGGGCGGGACCCGGGGCGGGACTCGGGCTGGGCGTCGGATTCTGGCACGCCCGCATTATCGCGCAGCACGCCGGGCCAGGGGTATCGCCTGCGGTGCAGATATGTCGCCCGGACCGAGGTGACGCGTGCTTCACCGGTGCCGTGGAGGGCCGGCACCCGATTGCCTGCCCCCCCGATTTGTGCGAAGGTAGATCGACGCTCCACTTTTCTTCACCCTACGTTCTGCGCATGCGCCGGTTTCCGCCGCGGCTTGTCTGTGCAGCACTCCTGGTCGCCGGTTCCGCCTCGGGCTACGCCCAGTCGTCGGGTCAGTCGCCGGGGGTGAGCCTGCGCATCGAGACCGACCTCATCCGTATCCCGGTCACCAACGACGATCCGGTGCCGCTGTTCGTCGACGGCGACGTGATCCGGGGCCGGGGCCGTGACGAGATCGAAGCGCAGGGCAATGCGATCCTGCGCAAGCGCGGCCAGGCGGTGTTTGCCGACTTCATCCGCCACGACGCCACCAATGGCGACCTGAGTGCCGAGGGCAACGTGGTGCTGGTGCAGCGGCGCAACGAGATCCTCGGGCCCTACCTGTTCCTCAACGTGGACCGGCAGACCGGGTTCATGGACAACCCGGTGTACCACCTGACCGAGCTCGGCGGCCGGGGCAAGGCCGAGCGCATGTTCTTCGAGGGCGAGGACCGCTTTCGCGCCGAACGCGGGCAGTTCACCACCTGCGGGCCCGGGCACGACGACTGGTACATCCGCGCCGACGAACTGCTGATCGACCAGTCGCGCAACGTAGGTACGGCGCGCAACGCGGCGCTGGTGTTCCAGGGCGTACCCCTGTTCTATGTGCCGGGCCTGAGCTTCCCGCTCGCCAGCGAACGCAAGTCAGGCCTCCTCTCGCCGACGTTTTCGCTGTCCGGGCGCAACGGGCCGGAGCTGTCGACGCCCTTCTACTGGGCGATCGCGCCCAACATGGATTACACCGTGACACCGCGGGTGCTGGCCCGCCGCGGGCTGCAGATCGGCAACGAGTTCCGCTACCTCGAGTCCAGCTTCGCCGGGGAAGCTCGTGCCGAGTTCCTGCCCTCGGACCGGATCACCCAGGAAGACCGATACCTGCTCGCTCTGCAGCACAACCACCGGCTGGGCGCGGACCCGCTCGGCGGCAACTGGTCGGGCCTGCTCAACCTGCAGCAGGTTTCGGACGACCTGTATTTCCGGGACCTTTCGACCCGGATCGCGCTCACCTCACAGTCGAACCTGAACCGTGAGGCCACGCTGGTGCGCGGCGACCGGTTCGGCACCCTTCTGATCCGCTCGCAGCGCTTCCAGACCCTGCAGGATCCGCTCGCGCCGATCACGGCCCCGTATGCGCGGCTGCCGCAGATCTATTACGCCGGCAGCCAGCTCGATGTGCGCGGTACCGACCTCGGGCTGATCAGCGAATACGTCAGCTTCAGCCACCCGACACTGCCCAACGGCCAGCGGATGATCGTCAACCCGAGCGTCACCCTGCCCCTGCAGACCACGTTCGGGTACGTGAAGCCGAGGGCCGCCCTGCACCACACGCGTTACATGATGGACCCGCGCACCTCGTCCCTCCCGGATTCGACGCGTACGGTGCCGATCCTCAGCGTCGACAGCGGTGTCGTGTTCGAGCGCGACACGTCGATGTTCGGCCAGGACGTCCTGCAGACCGTCGAACCGCGCCTGTTCTACTCGCAGATACCGTTCCGCGACCAGAGCCGCTTGCCGGTGTTCGACAGCGCGCTGCCCGATCCGAACTTCGTCACCCTGTTCCAGGAGAACCTCTACTCCGGCAACGACCGGATCGCCGACGCCAACCAGATCACCGCCGGGCTGGTGTCGCGCATCATCGACCCGGGCACCGGAGCCGAGCGCGTGCGGGTCGGTGTCGCGCAGCGGTTCTACCTCGACACCCTGCGGGTGACGCTGCCTGGCGCACCCGAGCGCGGCCGGTCGAAATCCGACCTGATCGGGTCGTTCAGCGGGCAACTGTGGCGCGGCTGGACGCTCGATGCCGGCCTGCAGTACAGCACCACGCTGTCGACCGTGGAACGCACGATGGTCGGCATGCGCTATGCGCCCGAGGCGGGCCTGGTGTTCAACGCCTCCTACCGGTACTCGCGCACCCAGCTCGAGCAGGTCGATTTCTCGACCCAGTGGCGCCTGGGCGCAGGATGGTCGACCCTCGCGCGCTACAACTACTCTTTCCGCGACCGGACGATTCTGGAAGCGCTGGCGGGGTTCCAGTA
This sequence comes from Burkholderiales bacterium, assembly GCA_044351195.1. Taxonomy (GTDB): domain Bacteria; phylum Pseudomonadota; class Gammaproteobacteria; order Burkholderiales; family CAIKXV01; genus CAIKXV01. Next base: position 6,451 of record JBILGF010000023.1, on the reverse strand, counting down.
TGATCAGGAGTGCTGGAGCATCCGTCTGGTCGCGAACCGTATCGCCGTAGCCACGCAGCAGACAAACACCGCGTTCTTTGTCCAGATCGAACTGGGCGGCTTGTCAAAGGTGGGTTCAAACCCGCTCGACCTGCTCCGGCGCAGCATTCCAGGGTACTCGGACACCCCGCTGAACCGCGTCGAGCCCGTGACGACCATCCCCTATCCGATGCGCTAGCGCGCACGCCGCCCGGCCCCCACATGCTGCGTCGCCAGACGTCCTCGCTCCTCCTCTCCGCGCTCCTCCTGTCCGCGCTGCTGCCGGCCGGCCCGGTGGCGGCGCAGTCCGCTGCACCGCGCCAGGTGCTGACCATCGACCGTATCGTCGCGGTCGTCAACTCGGACGTGATCACCCAGTTCGACATCGCGCTGCGTGCCCGGATCGCCAGCGCGCAACTGGCACGGCAGGGCACGCCGATTCCAGCCACCGACGTTTTCGAACGGCAGGTACTCGAGCGGATGATCACCGATCGCGTGCAGCTGCAACTGGCCAGCGAAACCGGCATCCGGGTCGACGATGTCCAGCTCGACAAGATCCTCACGCGCATCGCTGCAGACAACAAGATGACGCTGCCCCAGTTCCGCGCCGCGATCGAGCGCGACGGCATGGTGTTTGCGCGGTTTCGCGAAGACCTGCGCGACGAGGTGCTGATCAGCCGGCTGCGCGAGCGTGAGGTCGACTCGCGTATCGTCGTCACCGAATCGGAGATCGACAACTTCCTGAAGACCAGCGCGGCGCGGGGCGGCAACGACGAGCTGAACCTCGCCCACATCCTGGTGCGCGTGCCCGAGGGCGCGTCGCCCGAGCAGCTCGCGCAACGGCGCGAGCGGGCCGAGCAGGCGCTCGGGCGGGTGAAGTCAGGCAGCGAGTTCGGGCAGGTCGCCGCCGAGTTCTCCGATGCGCCCGATGCACTGAAGGGCGGCGTCATGGGCGCACGGCCCGCAGACCGCTGGCCGACCCTGTTCGCCGATGCCGCACGCGGCCTCAAGGTGGGCGAGGTGAGCCCAGTGCTGCGCAGCCCGGCCGGCTTCCACATCATCCGCGTGATCGACCGCAAGCTCGGCGGCAACAGCGTTATCGTGCAGCAGACGCGCGCCCGGCACATCCTGATCCGGGTCAACGAACTGGTGTCCGAAGCCGACGCCAGGCAGCGGCTGCGCGGGCTGAAAGATCGCATCGAGAACGGCACGCCGTTCGGCGAACTGGCGCGGCTGCATTCCGATGACGGCAGCGCGGCGCGCGGCGGCGAGCTGGGCTGGGTGTCGCCCGGGGACACGGTGCCGCCGTTCGAAAGCGCGATGAACCAGCTGAAGATCAACGAGGTGAGCGATCCGGTTCGCAGCGATTTCGGCATGCACCTGATCCAGGTGATGGAACGGCGCACCGAGGACCTGTCCGCCGAGCGGCAGCGGCTGGTGGCCCGACAGGCCATCCGCGCACGCAAGGCCGACGAGGCCTACCAGGAGTGGGTCCGGCAACTGCGCGACCGCGCATTCGTCAGCCTGCGTCTGGACGACCGCTGACCGGCCCGGTCCCGATGGCCGAAGCCCTGGCGGATCTCTCCGCGCCGATGTACACGATCGCGCTCACCCCCGGCGAACCCGCCGGCATCGGCCCCGACCTCTGCATCTCGCTCGCATGCGCGCCGCCACCCGGCGCGCGCATCGTCGTCATCGGAGATCCGGCGATGCTGGTGGCGCGCGGGCAGGCGCTGGGCCGGCCGATCAGGGTGCGCGAATGGCCGCAGGCGGGCACGCTCGCGCAAGGGTCGGCGTCCGGGCCTGTCGCCGGGGCCGCGAGCCGCGCCGCCGACATGGCAGGCGCAACGCCGGTCGGCACGCTCGACGTGTTCCCGATCCGTGCTGCGGCTCCGGTCACGCCCGGACGGCTGGACCCCGCCAATGCACGCCATGTGCTCGACACCATCACGGCGGCCGTGCGCGGTTGCGTAGCCGGCACCTTCGACGCGCTGGTCACCGCGCCCGTGCACAAGGGTGTGATCAACGACGCCGGACTGCCCTTCACCGGCCACACCGAGATGCTGGCCGAACTCACCGGCACGCAGCAGGTGGTGATGATGCTGGTCGGTGGCGGATTGCGGGTCGCGCTGGCGACCACGCACCTGCCGCTGTCAGCGGTGCCGGCGGCGATCACCGTGCCAGCGCTTGCCCGCACGCTGCAGATTCTCGATGCGGCACTGCGCCGTGACTTCGGCATCGCCCGCCCTCGCATCCTGGTATCGGGCCTCAATCCGCATGCCGGCGAAGGCGGACACCTGGGTCGCGAGGAGATCGAGGTGATCTCCCCGGTCATCGCGGCGATGCGCGCCGCCGGCATGGATGCACGCGGGCCGCTGCCGGCGGACACGCTGTTCAACCCGGAACGCCTGCGCGAATGCGATGCAGTGCTCGCAATGTTCCATGACCAGGGCCTGCCGGTACTCAAGTACGCCAGCTTCGGCGCCGGCGTGAATGTCACGCTCGGCCTGCCGATCATCCGGACCTCGGTCGACCATGGCACCGCACTCGACCTCGCCGGCAGCGGCCGCGCCCATGACGGCAGCCTGCGCGAAGCGGTAGCGCTGGCGATCGAACTCGCCGCCTGCCGGAGGGCCTGACCTGGAGCCGCACCGCGCACGCCGGAGGTTCGGCCAGAACTTCCTCGTCGACCGGCATGTGATCGAGGCGATCGTACACGCGGTCGATCCGCGTCCCGGAGATGCGCTGGTCGAGATCGGTCCGGGGATGGGCGCGCTCACCGGCCTGCTGGCCGCACGCATCGGCGCCGCCGGCCTGGATTGTCCGCTGCATGTGATCGAACTCGACCGCGACCTCGCACGCAGCCTGGCACAGCGGTTGCCCGGCGCCCGGATCGAGATCCATGAAGCCGATGTACTCGATTTCGACTTCACCACGCTGCCCGCGCCGCTGCGCGTGGTCGGCAACCTGCCCTACAACATCTCGAGTCCGATCCTGTTCCGGCTGTTCGACATCGCGGCGCGCCTGCTCGACGCGCATGTCATGCTGCAGCGGGAGGTCGTCGAACGCATCGTGGCCACGCCTGCCAGCGGCGACTATGGCCGACTGTCGGTGATGATGCAGTACCGGTTCGACGCCGAATCGGTGCTGGAGGTCGGGCCGCAGGCCTTCCGGCCAGCGCCGAAGGTGGATTCCCGCGTGGTGCGGCTGATCCCGCGCCCGGCCGAGGCGCTCGGCGCGCAGGACATCACCGTCCTGTCGCGGGTGGTACAGGCCGCCTTCGGCCAGCGCCGCAAGATGCTGCGCAATACCCTGCGTGGCTGGTTCGACGCCGCGCGCCTGGTGGAACTGGACATCGATCCCCAGGCGCGGGCGGAGGACCTGCCCGTCCCGGCCTTCGTCCGGCTGGCCAACGCGGCAGTGGCTGCCCAGGCTGCTGGCGCTCCCGCGACGCACCCGGGCGGCGGCTGAACGCCTCCGCGCTCAAGCCATCGAGGCGCGCTGGATGAACTCGATCTTGTAGCCGTCCGGATCTTCGACGAACGCGATCACCGTGGTGCCGTGCTTCATCGGGCCGGCTTCGCGCGTGACCTTGCCGCCGAGCGCGCGCACCCGATCACAGGCCGCCGCCGCATCGTCGACCTCGACCGCCACATGGCCGTAGCCGGTGCCGAGGTCGTAGCGCGAGATGTCCCAGTTGTGCGTGAGTTCGAGTACTGCATGCTCGCGCTCGTCGCCGTAGCCGACGAACACGTTGGTGAACCGGCCTTCGGGGTACTCTTTCCTGCGCAGCAGCTGCATGCCGAGTACGTCGGTGTAGAACGCGATCGAGCGTTCGAGGTTGCCGACGCGGATCATCGTGTGCAACAGGCGCATTTCAGATTTCCACCATCTCGAAGTCTTCCTTGCGCGCACCGCATTCGGGGCAGGTCCAGTTCGGCGGCACATCGGCCCAGCGCGTGCCGGCGGCGATGCCTTCTTCAGGCGAGCCGGCTTCCTCGTCGTAGATCCAGCCGCAGACGAGGCACATCCACTGCTTGAATGCGGTTGCGGCTTCTGATTCGGCGGACATGGGACCTGGAACCTCGATTGGCATGGGGTTGGCGTGGAAGGCGGCCGCTGCTGGTCGTGCACGCCTTCTGCAAAGGAACCGGGCACGACGAAAACTGAACGGATGGTAGCGAGCGACTACAATGGGGATCTGCACGTCGAGTGTAACCGAAGGCCCGTTCACCCATGTCCGACGCAGCGCCAGAAACACCCCCGATCGTGCTCGTGTTTTCCGCCAATGATCCCAGCGGTGGCGCCGGCATGCAGGCCGACCTGCTGACCCTGTCGAGCATGGGCTGCCACCCGCTGCCCGTGATCACTGCACTCACCGTGCAGGACACACGCGGCGTCGAGGACGTGCTGCCGATCGATGCAGACTGGGTCGCCGACCAGGCCCGCTGCGTGCTCGAGGACATGCCGGTCAGTGCGTTCAAGCTGGGCGTGCTCGGCAGCATCGAGACGATCGCCGCGATCGCCGAGGTCGTCGCCGACTATCCGAACGTTCCCCTGATCCTCGACCCGGTACTGTCCTCCGGTCGAGGCGACCCGTTCGCCAACGACGAGATGATCGCGGCCATCCGCGAACTGCTGTTGCCGCAATGCACGATCATCACCCCGAACAGCTACGAGGCCCGGCGCCTGGCCGCAGACGACCGCGAGGACGAAGACCTCGACCTCGCGCGCTGCGCAAAGCGCCTGCTTGGCGCAGGCTGCGAGTATGTGCTGATCACCGGCACCCACGAGAACACCGTGCAGGTGGTCAATCGCCTGTATGGCGAACAGGGAGAGATCCGCAGCGATGCATGGCAGCGACTGCCCGGCAGCTACCACGGCTCGGGCTGCACGCTGGCCTCGGCGCTGGCCGCTACCCTTGCAAATGGCCTGCCGGTCGAGGAAGCCGTGCGTGATGCACAGGAATACACGTGGCAGACGCTGAAGGCAGGCTTCCGTCCCGGCATGGGTCAGTTCGTGCCCGACCGTCTGTTCTGGGCGCGCGAGACCGAGGACGCCGATGCGCCGGCCGACGATACGGCACCGGAGTCCGCCGCTGCCGCTGCCGAGGCCATCGATGCGTCCGAAGGACCTTCGAGCGCCTTGCCGGCGGTACGCGCGGCGGCCCACTGAGCCGTCGCTCTGGACACGACGTTCCCGGTGAGAGCCCCCGGACACATGAGACCATGACACTGCGCCTGCCCGGGCTGTATGCGGTGACGCCCGACGGCCTGCCCGACGGCGATCTGCTCGACCGGGTCGCACGGTCGCTGGCGGGCGGCGTGCGCCTGCTCCAGTACCGCGCCAAGTCCGCAGGCGGTGCTGGGGATCGATCGAACGCCGACACGCACGCCGACGCGCACGCGGCTGCGCGCGTTCGCGCCGCACACGCGATCGCGGCCGCCTGCCGCGCAGCCGGCGCGATGCTGATCGTCAACGACGATCCCTGGCTTGCCGCCGAGGTCGGGGCCGACGGCGTACACCTCGGCCGCGATGACGGCACGGTTGCCCGGGCACGCGGATTCGTCGGACGGGCGCTGGTCGGCGTCAGTTGCTACGACTCGATCGAACGGGCCCTGCAGGCCGAGGCGGACGGCGCAGACTATGTCGCCTTCGGCGCGATGTTCCCGTCGCGGGTCAAACCGGATGCCGTACGGGCCTCGCCTGCACTGCTCGCGACCGCCCGCGCCCGACTGCGCGTGCCTGTGGTCGCGATCGGCGGCATCGACCTCGACAATGCAGCCAGCGTGCTGCGCGCCGGCGCCGACTCGCTGGCGGTGATCAGCGCACTCTATGCGGCACCCGATATCGGCGCCGCGGTACGCCGGTTCAACGAACTGATCGAAACCGAGTCCCGGTCGCAGCCCTCGGCTGCGGCGACAAGCCCTGACCCATCCTGAACGGAGCCCAGACGATGCGACCCCACAGCGAAGCGCTGTTCGAGCGTTCCCAGAAACTGATCCCGGGGGGCGTCAACTCGCCGGTGCGCGCATTCCGCTCCGTCGGCGGCACGCCCGTGTTCTTCGAGCGGGCGCAGGGCGCGTATGCATGGGACGTCGATGGCAACCGCTACATCGACTACATCGGGTCCTGGGGCCCGGCGATCCTCGGCCATGCCGATCCGGTGGTTCTGGCAGCGGTCGAGCGCGCGGCACGCAATGGGCTGTCGTTCGGCGCACCGACCGCTGGCGAACTGAAGCTCGCCGAGGCACTGGTTGCCGCCGTGCCATCGATCGAGTCGGTACGACTGGTCTCGTCGGGCACCGAAGCGACGATGAGCGCCATCCGGGTCGCGCGCGGCTTCACCGGCCGCAGCCGGATCGTGAAGTTCGAAGGCTGCTACCACGGCCATGGCGACAGCCTGCTGGTGAAGGCCGGCTCGGGCGCACTG
>JBILGF010000291.1:0-4693 GCA_044351195.1 Burkholderiales bacterium | reverse complement strand
CGCAGGCATCGCCGGGGCCGATCGCATCGACCACCCCGGCCATCTCGTTGCCCGGTACCGCCGGCAACGGTGGCATCCAGGGATAGGTGCCGGCGCGGATCAGCGCATCGGCGCCGCTGACCCCGGCCGCCCGGGCACGCACACGCACCTCGCCGGGTCCCGGCTGCGGCAACGGCCACTCGGCCCACTCGAGGACTTCCGGACCACCGGGCCTGCTCAACTGGACGACATGCATCGGGAGCTCCGTATCGAGATTGTCTGCCGAGGCTTCAGCTTGCCGCCGGACGCCACCCCTTCGGTCGAGCCCTCGGCGCAGCGGCGACTGTACCTGAATCGCCAGCGTGCGATCCCGCGCATGCGTGGTCCGCACCTCGCCCATATTGGCGATAATCGTCCCCCCGACGACCGCGACAACGCCCCAGATGAAGCCAGCCTCGAAGCCCCTGTTCCTGCGCAATGCGCGCGTGCTGGACCTCGACGGCGAGCTCGACGATCCGCCGGCACTCGACATCGTCTGCGAAGGCGGTGCGATCAAGGCGATCGGCACCGGCCTCGCAGTGCCCGACGGCGCCCAGGTGATCGACGCCACCGGCATGCTGGCCATCCCGGGCCTGGTCAACGCGCATTACCACTCGCATGACGTGCTGGCCAAGGGCATGTTCGAAGATCTTTCGCTCGAACACTGGGGCGTGCTGGCCGGGCCGCTGGGCTCGAAGCGCTCGCTCGCGGAGGTACGCGCGCGCACGCTGGCCGGCGCGCTGGAATGCCTTCACAACGGCATCACTACCGTGCAGGACATGAACAGCGCCGTACCCTTCAGTGACGAGGTGCTCGACACCATCATCGGGGCCTATGCCGATGCGGGCATACGGGTGATCCTGGGCATGACGGTGCGCGACCAGTCACAACTCGACACCATTCCGTGGATCGCCGACATGGCGCCCGCCGAACTGCACGGCATCATCGGCACCGGCCGCGACGCACCAGGCCCGCAGATGGCTTTCGTCGAGGCGGCACTGGACCGCATCGGCGACCGTGGCGGATTGGTGCGCTGGGCATTGGCGCCCTCGGCACCGCAGCGCTGTTCGCCCGAGCTGCTCGAAGCGGTTGCCGACCTGTCGCGCCGCCGCTCGCTGCCGGTCTACACCCATGTCTACGAGAGCCGCACCCAGCGCATCTTCGCGCATGAACGCCTGAAGGCGCACGGCGGCTCGGCCATCCGGCTGCTCGAGGACACCGGCCTGCTCGGCCCGCATGTCACGCTGGCGCACGGCATCTGGCTCGAGCCCGACGAGCTCGACAAGGTCGGCAGCAGTGGCACCAGCGTCGTGCTCAACATGCTGAGCAACCTGAAGCTCAAGAGCGGCGTCGCGCCGATCCTCGAATACCGGGCACGCGGCGTGAACATCGCCCTGGGCTGCGACAACTGCAGCTGCAGCGACGTGCAGAGCATGCTGCAGGTGATGAAGCTGTTCTGCCTGCTGGCCGCAGTCAGCACGCCGGAGCGCTCCACGGTCACCGCCGCCGAAGCGCTGCACGCAGGCACCCTGGGCGGCGCACGCAGCGCCGGCCTGTACGGCTCGATCGGCGCGATCAAGGCGGGCTACCGGGCCGACCTGGTGCTGATGGACCTCACCGACCCGGCCTACGTGCCGTACAACAGCGCGATCCGCCAGCTGGTCTATGCCGACAGCGGCCGTTCGATCCGCTCGGTGATCGTCGATGGCGAGGTGGTCGTGCAGGACGGCCGCAGCACGCGGGTCGACGAAGCCGCGCTGCGCGCCGAGATCGACGGCCTGATGCCGTCGGTGCGCGCCGACATCGGCCAGCTGCAGGCCGGCTACGTTAAAGTACGGCCCTGGATCGATGAGGTGAACCGGCGCGCATGGTCGATGCCACTGCCGATCCACCGCCATGTGGGCCTTCCGCCGCACTGACGCGGAGCACTCCCGCCACCCCATCCGAGAGACGATCGTGACCGCACACGTGATTGCCTACGACACCGCCAACCCGGGCGATGTCAGCGACTTCAGCCGCAACCTGGCCCGCTTCGAACCCGCGCGCATCCGCAAGCTCGCGCTGCTGGTGAAGACCGAGGGCAATTCCGACGTCAACGACTATTCGCGCGAGTTCGCCCTGCTCAGCCTGAACCGCGCGATCGAGGAACACGGTGGCAAGGCACTGGTCGATCGTTCGACCTTCCTGATCTCGACCGGCTGCGAAGGTGCGATGACGCCGTTCGGCTACCTGTTCGTCGACCTGGAAGATGCAGCCGGCAGCGCACCCGCCAGCGAGGCGGCGGGGCAGGGCAGTGCGCTGGCTTTCGGCTGCGCACGCAGCCGCTCGCTCACCCCGGAGGAGATCGGTACCCCGGCGCATGCGGTGATCGTCTCCGAGACGGTTCAGGCGGCGATGCGCGAGGCCGGCGTACGGGCCGAAGATGTCGCACTGGTGATCGTGAAGACCCCGGTGACCAGCCACATTCCGGCCACCGCAGGCGCGGTGCGCAACACCCGCGTCACCTCCGCGCACTCGAAGGCGGTCGGCGCACTTGGCGCGGGCCTGGCGCTGGGCGAAGTGCCACGCGAGCGCATCGTGCAGGAGGCGTTCAACACCGACCACGGCCTGTACGCGAAGCGTGCGATGGTGTTCTCCGGCGCGGAACTCGACTGCGTCGAGATCATGCTGCTCGCCAACCGTCCGGGTGCGGTGGGCGAGCTGAGCGTGCATACCGGCTTCCTGCGCGACGTGCTCGACGCGAAGGGCCTGCGCGACACGTTCAAGGCGGCCGGCTGCGCGTTCGACGCCGATGGGCAGGTCGCGGATGCCGGGCGCGTGGTCGCCACGCTGATCAAGGCCGGTTCGGCTCCCGACGGCAAGGTGCGCGGCGTACGCACCACGATGAAGAGCAGTCACCTCGACATGGACAAGCACGTACGCGCCGCGATGAGCGGCATCATCGGTTCGATCCTCGGCTCGACCCGAACCTTCATCTCGGCCAACACCGTCCACCAGGCGCCGCCCGGTGGCGGGCTGTGCGCCTGCATCGTGCGCAAGGGGTCCTGACCATGGGCGAGCTGCGCATCCTCTCCGAAGCCGACGTGCGTTCGGTGCTCGACACCACGATCGCCCTCGACCTGGCACGGCGCACACTGGTCGATCAGGCGGCCGGGCACAGCGTGCTGTCCACACCGTCGGCGATGGCGCTCGATGCCCGGCCGCTGGGCGGGCCGAAGTTCAAGTTCAAGGGCGCTGCCGTCGGCTTCCTGAACGCCTCGGGCATCCGGCTGCTGTCGCATCCGGGCCCGACCACGATGAACACCAACTACTGCGCGGTGTACGACCACTCGGGCTACCAGATATCCGGGCTCGTCTCAGAGCACTGGCTGAGCCGGCTGCGCACCGCTGCGTTCGGCGCTGTCTCGGTGCAGGCGCTGGTCAACCCCGGTCCGCTGGTGGTGGCACTGTTCGGCACCGGTGGCATTGCCGCCGAGATCGTGCCGATGCTCGCGCAGGCGCTGGAGGTGAAAGAGCTGCGCGTGAATTCGCGCCAGGCGAAGAGCATGGACGCATTCATCTCGGCGCAGGCGGGCGCGACAGACGTGCCGATGCGCGCGGAGCCCGATGGCCGCAAGGCGGTCGACGGGGCCGACCTGGTGGTCACGCTGACCGAGTCGCCATCACCGCTGGTGTTCGGCGGCACGCTCAAGCCGGGCGTGGTGGTCTGCTCGATGGGCAGCTACAACGAGGTCGACTACCCGGTGCTGGCCGAGGCCGACCGCTTCATCGTCGATGACATCGACTTCGCGGCCGAAATGGGCGATGGCGGCGCCTGGATCGACCAGGGACACCTGACCCGCGCCTCGTTCGCGGCGCGGGTCGATGCGCTCGCCTGCGAGGTGCTGTGCGGCGCGAAGCCGGGCCGCCGGAATCCGGACGAACGGATCATGGCGCTGATCCAGGGCATGGCGATCGGTGACGTCGCCTTCGCCGCCCATGCGCTGCAGGAAGGCACGCGGCGCAACCTCGGGCGCACCGTACCCCTCGACTGAGGCGGCGTCGGCGGGCGGGGCCGCAGCACAGCCCATACGCTCGCCGCACCCCAGCCTGGCCCGTCCCGTTATCCGCCTATAGCTCGATCTTGATGTTCGCCCGCTTCACGATGTCCGCGTAACGGCTCGTCTCGGCGCGCAGGAACTTGCCGAACTGGGCTGAATCCATCGGCATCGGATTCATGCCCTGCTTGGCCAGTGCCGCGCGAAAGTCAGGCATCGCGACATTGTCCACCACCAGCTTCGAGATGCGGTCGATTGCTTCCCTCGGGGCTTTCGCCGGCATCAGCATGCCGTACCAGAGGCGGATGTCGAGGCCCGGAATACCGCCTTCGGCAAAGGTCTGCATGTTCGGGAACTCGGGGTCGCGTGCACCCCCGGTGACCGCGATCGGCTTTACCCGGCCCGACTTGAACACCGGGTTCATCGACGCCATCGAGCCGAAGTACATGTTCACGTGCCCGCCGAGCACCGCAGCCATCGCATCTCCGCCACCCTTGTAGGGCACTGGCGTCATCTTGACGCCGGTGATCAGGGTGAACAGTTCACCGGCGAGGTGCTGGTTGCCGCCGATCTGGGTCGTGGCATAGGTCAGCGGCTGCGGCAGTGCCCTGCCCCAGGCGATGAACTCCTTCAGGTTC
>JBILGF010000292.1:0-4693 GCA_044351195.1 Burkholderiales bacterium | reverse complement strand
GGCGCAGGGTCTGCGGCTCCACGCCGTTGGCCGCGTCGATCACCATCAGCGCGGCGTCGACTGCGGTCAGCACGCGGTAGGTGTCTTCCGAGAAGTCCTGGTGGCCGGGCGTATCGAGCAGGTTGATCACGCAGTCGCGGTATTCCATCTGCATCACCGAGCTCGCCACCGAGATGCCGCGCTGCTTCTCGATCTCCATCCAGTCGGACGTGGCGTGCCGGCTGGCCTTGCGCGCCTTCACGCTGCCGGCGATGTGGATCGCACCCGCGAACAGCAGCAGCTTCTCGGTGAGCGTGGTCTTGCCCGCGTCCGGGTGGGAGATGATGGCGAAGGTGCGGCGGCGGGCGACTTCCCGGTTGCTGCTCATCGATGCGTGCTCGTTGTGTGTCCGGAAGGCCAGTGGTGCCCGGAAAGCCGTGGATTGTAGCCCGTCGGGACCGGCGCCAGCCCCGGCCTTTCGACCGGCGGTCGTGGCCGGCCTGGCCTGCGGCTGCGGATATCCCACCTGCCGCACCCGAATCGGCGCAAGCTGTACCCCTTCCGAAAAGGACGCTGCCCTGATGAATGCTGCCGACCAGACCGTTTACCGTACCCGCCTGGGCGCGGATCTCGCCCAGCAGCTCGAAGCGATCGCCAGCCTGCTGGCGGCCACCGGAAAGGTGGCGCACGACGTGTCTCCCGACATGCGACAGGCACGCATCGACGCGATGGCACAGCAGGTGAACACCCGCGACCAGCTCGAGAAGTTCAACCTGCGCCGGCGCAAGGTCGAGGCCGCACTGGCGCGGGTCGAGGCCGGTGCCTATGGCCTGTGCTGCGAATGTCGCGCAAACATCGCTGTCGCCCGGCTGGACGCTGATCCGGCCGAGGTGTTCTGCCAGGAATGCGCCGACGAGCGCGAAGCGCCCTGATCAGGCCCTTTTGCCGGGCACCGTCCAAAGGTGGATCGTGCTCGACCCGATCGACTCGGTGCGCTGCGGTTTCCAGTCGTCCATGTCGAAGGCGTGCGACACGATACGCGTGCCGGGACGCAGTTCCTTCAGCAGCTTCGGGCGCAGCTTGAGGTTCAGGCGCGACAGCAGATAGAGCGTGACCACGGTCGCCTCGCCGATGTCGGTCGCGAACAGGTCGCCTTCGATCAGCTTCACGCGGTCGCCGACCCCGGCCACCCGGATGTTCTCGGCGGCCTCGCGGATGCGGATCGGGTCGATGTCGATGCCCACTGCGCGTGCGCCGAAGTCGCGCGCCGCGGTGACCACGATGCGGCCGTCGCCGCAGCCCAGGTCGTAGACCACGTCGTTCCTGCCGACCCGGGCCAGCTTGAGCATGCCGTCGACCACTTCCTGGGGTGTTGGCACGTAGATGACGTCCGGCATGCGCCGGCCTTCCTGCGCAACCGCACCGCCCGCGGCAAGGGCGATCGACACCGCCGCGCCGGACAACACGAAATCCCTGCGTTCCATGGCCCTGCCTCCGTCGATTGCAGACCTCGAGATCGGCACGCAGTGTACGCGACCGGGGCAGGCCCGGAGCCCGGCGCGCCGTCCATCTCACCCGCGTTAAGTCGAATTGACATGCTTGAGGTTGACTTTGACCAGTAGCCAAAGTGGCGACAATCATGGATACTATTGTTTCCGGATCGACGTTCCCTGATGCCGATCGCGGGCATGGATTCAAAGGGTCGCAGGAGCAACAGTGGAACACCTGGAAAACCTGGTCGGCATGGCCATCTTTGCGCGGGTTGCCGAGGCCAAGAGCTTTTCGGGAGCGGCACGCCGGTTGGGTATTTCGAAATCCGCAGTGAGCAAGCACGTGGCCCGGCTCGAGCGTGAACTCAAGGCGCGCCTGCTCAACCGCACCACCCGCCGGCTGAGCCTGACCGATGTCGGCACCACCTTCTACCAGCACTGCGCGCGCGTGGTGCAGGAGGCCGAGGCGGCCGAGGTCGCGGTGTCGCGCCTGGGCAGTGCGCCCAGCGGCTTGCTCAAGGTGACCGCCCCGGCGGCCTTCGGGCGCATGCACGTGGCCTGTGCGGTACCCGATTTTCTGGCGAAGTACCCGGACATCAAGCTCGAGATGGACCTGATCGACCGCGGTACCGACCTGGCGGAAGAGGGCATCGACGTGGCCATCCATCTGTTCGGTGACCTGGCGCCCAACACGGTCGCGCGCATGCTGGCGCCGATCCGCTGGGTGGTCTGCGCATCGCCGCAGTACCTGAGAAAGCACGGCACGCCGCAGTCGCTGGACGCGCTCGCCAGCCACAACTGCCTGTTCTATTCGTTCCGGTCGATGCAGAGCGACTGGAAGTTCCGTGCCCCGGATGGTTCGATCGTCAGCGTGCGGGTCGGCGGAAACTTCATCGCCACCAACAGCCTGGCCCTCCGGGAGGTGGTGCTGCGCGATGTCGGCATCGCCATGTCGCCCACGTTCGTGGTCGGGGACGACCTGCGCGCCGGCACGCTGAAGCCGCTGTTCACCGACTTCGAAGCGCTGGGTACCTTCGGCACCCACATCAATGCGGTGTACCTGCCCAACCGCTATCTGTCGCCGAAAGTCCGCGCCTTCGTCGACTTCTTCGTCGAGCGCTTCGGTCCGCAGCCCTACTGGGACGAGGGCCTGGCGCTGGCTGGCGTGGGCGAGCGCGGCACCGCCGCCGGTGGGCCGGGGCCGCGCGGCGCAGCGACAGGCGAGGCGGTGGCGGCCGCCTCCCGGCGGGCCGGTGTGAAGCGCACGAAGGCGGCCTGAGCCGGGGGCCTCAGCCGGGATACGCCCGCCGGCGCTGCCGCGGCCCGGACCGTCTTGCCAGGATCGAGGATAATACAGCGGCATGCGGGGCGGATCCGGCAGCGCCGCCTCCCGAGAATCGAACCGGAGATGACACCATGGACCAGACACTGAACACCGGCTGGCAGCCCCTGCACGGCGCCGCGACGCCGACGGCGGGCCGTTCCCTGATCGGCCGCCTGACCGACGGTTTCGCGCGCGCCTGCGAGCCGATCCAGTCCACCGTGATCAGCACCGACACCACCGGCCTGGTTGCCGGCGAGGTGGCGCTGGTCACCCGCGACGGCGAGGTGCCGGCGTACCGCGCCTATCCCGAGAACGGCACCGACCTGCCGGTGATCCTGGTGGTCCAGGAGATCTTCGGCGTGCACGAGCACATCAAGGACGTCTGCCGCCGCCTGGCCAAGGTCGGCTACTTCGCGATCACCGTCGAGCTCTATGCCCGCCAGGGCGATGTATCGACATTGACCGACCCGCCCGAGATCTTCTCCAGGGTGGTGAACCATGTGCCCGACAGCCAGGTCATGTCCGACCTCGACGCGGCCGTGGTGTACGCGAACGCCACCGGCAAGTGCGACACCTCGCGCCTGGGCATCACCGGCTTCTGCTGGGGCGGGCGCATCACCTGGACCTACTGCGTGCACAACCCCGCGGTGAAGGCGGGCGTGGCCTGGTACGGCCGGCTGGTCGCCGCCTCGATGGCGCCACTGCAGCCGGCGTATCCGGTCGACCTGGCGCCGGTGCTCAAGGTGCCCGTGCTCGGCTTGTACGGCGAGGCCGATGCCGGCATCCCGGTCGAGACGGTCGCGAAGATGCGCGATGCGCTGAAGGCCGCGGGCAACACGACCAGCGAGATCGTGCTCTATCCCGAGGCACCGCACGCGTTCTATGCCGACTACCGGCCCAGCTATCGCAAGGCGGCCGCCGACGACGGGTGGCAGAAGATGCGCGAATGGTTCACCAGGCACGGGGTGTGATGCGTTCTTCGACACCGCAGGGTGCGCCGCTGGCGACGCGCATGTCCGGCATCGCGACGTTCCAGGTCCTGAAACTGCTGGCCCGCGCGAGGGAGCTCGAAGCGCAGGGCCGGTCGATCATCCACATGGAGATCGGCGAGCCCGATTTCCCGACGCCGGCCCCGGTGACGGCGGCGGCCCTCGAAGCCACGCGTGGTGGCGACGTGCATTACCTGCCGGCGCTCGGCCTGCCGGCCCTGCGCCAGGCGATCGCCGACTACTACTGCGACCACCACGGCGCGGTGGTGTCGCCCGAGCGCATCATCGTCACCCCAGGCTCCTCGGGTGCGCTGCTGCTCGCGATGGGCGTGCTGTTGTGTCCGGGCGACGAGGTGCTGCTGGCCGATCCCTCGTATCCGGCCAACCGCCATTTCATCCGGTTCTGCGAGGGCGTCCCGGTGGGCATCCCCTGTGGCCCCGAGACCGGCTACCAGCTCACCGCTTCGGCGATCGCCGCCAATTGGACGGATCGCACCCGCGCGGTGATGGTGGCTACCCCTGCGAACCCGACCGGCACCACCATCCCGGGGCCCGAACTGCAGCGCATCGTCGAGGAAGTACAGGGCCGCAACGCGGCGCTGGTGGTCGACGAGATCTATCACGGCCTGGTCTACGGCGAACGCTCGCCCACCGCGCTGGCCCTGACCGACCGGGCCTTCGTGATCAACGGGTTCTCGAAGTTCTTCACGATGACCGGCTGGCGGCTGGGCTGGATCGTCGTGCCCGAGGCCTACCATGACCCTGCCGAGCGGCTCGCTCAGAACCTGTTTCTCGCCTGCTCGACCGTCGCCCAGCATGCGGCACTGGCCGCATTCAGCCCCGAGTCGCTGGCGATCTGCGAACGCCAGCGGGTCGAGTTCGGCGAGCGCCGCGACTACCTCGCCAGGGCG
>JBILGF010000290.1:0-4697 GCA_044351195.1 Burkholderiales bacterium | reverse complement strand
CGAGCTGATGGCCGGCAACGAACTCTATGCGAGGCTGGCGGAGCTGCAGTTCGGGAACGGTTAAGTCAGCTCGCGCAGGCGCTTCCTCGCCTGCGCGTCCTGGTCGCGACGGATGAGCTCGCCCCGGTCAATGCCGTCCCCCATCGGGCATCACCGCCCACGCCGGCATCGCCCACCCCAGCAGTTCCGCCAGCCGGCAGGTCACCCATCCCGCTTCCGGCGCGCTGACCACCGAGCCTTCGGCCAGCAGCCCGCGGTGGATGCGCTCCAGCACCATGTCCTCCGGTACGCCGAGGTCGAGCTTGCGCTGGGTGGCATGCTCGGTGAGCATCTGCGCCATGTCCTCGCACAGCTCGTAGCGCTCGGCGATCACCGCGCGCGGCTCGGTCGGCTTCATCGAACCCTTCGGGATGAACAGGTCGATGAACGGGCGGGGAATCGCGATCTGGTTGTCGTCAATCATGCGCCACAGCATACCGGAGGCCCCCGGCCGCGGCGCGTGCCGGACCAAGGCCGACCGCGGTTCAGTCGGCCTTCGCCCCCGAAAGTTTCACCAGCTTCGCGTACTTGTCGATCTCGCGCAGGAAGAAGCGCTGGAACTCGGCTGGGCCGAGCGCCAGGGGTTCCAGCCCGTCGCGCTCGAACGCGGCGCGCAGCTCGGGTGTCTGCATCGCTTTCAGCGTCTCGGCATTCAGCCGGTCGATGATCGCCTGCGGCATGCCGGTGGCGACGAACATGCCGAACCAGTTGTCGGTGTCGAAGCCGGGCAGGATGCTGTCGAGCGTGGGCAGCTGCGGCAGCAGGGCGGTCGGCTTCACGGTGGTGACCGCAAGCGCGCGCAGCCGCCCGGTCTTCAGGTGCGGCATCGCGACCACGGTGGCGAAGAAGCTCATGTCGACCTCGCCACCGACCAGGGCACCTACCACCGAACCGGCACCCTTGTAAGGCACATGCGTGACCTCGGCGCCAGTGAGCGAGGCGAACAGCACGCCGGCGAGATGGCTGGTGGTACCCATGCCGTTGGAGCCGAAGTTGAGCCCGCCCTTGCGTTTCTTCAGCAGCGCGACCAGTTCCTTCACGTTGCGCGCCGGCACCGACGGATGCACCACGAGGAGCTGCGGCGAGGACACGACGCCGGTGACCGGCACGATGTCCTTGAGCGGGTTGTAGCCGAGCTTCGTGTAGAGGCTGGGGTTCACCGCCAGCGCCGCGGACGAGAACAGCAGGGTGCTGCCGTCTGCCGGGGCCCTCGCCACCAACTCTGCGCCGATGTTGCCCCCTGCGCCCGCACGGTTGTCGACGCTGAACGGCTGGCCCATTGCTTCGCCATACTTCACTGCGAGCAGGCGTGCGACGATGTCGGTGACGCCGCCAGGCGCAAACGGCACCACGATCCGTACCGCACGGCTCGGCCATGCCTGTGCAGCGACGTGGGCAGGCAGCGCGATCAGCAGCGCCATGAGTACCGCAGCAGTACGGTGCATCGGAGTTCTCCTCGGCTGTCTGTCGCTCGCATCGGAACCGCATGCTTCCGGCATGATCAACATGGCGCGACAGTCCCGACAGCTTAACGGATCACCGCACGGCGTTGTCGGCTGTCTCGATCCTTCGGGACGACGTCAGCGAACCGCGCCCACCTGCCACGGTGCGAACCCGTTGTCGCCATAGCCGAGGTCCTCGCTCCGGGTGCGTTCACCCGACGCGACGGCCAGCAGGCGCGCGAAGATGCGCTCGCCGCAGTCGGCCAGCGTCTCCTGGCCGTCGAGTACGGTGCCGCAGTTGAAGTCCATGTCCTCGCCCTGCCCTTCATACAGGCTGGAGGTTGCAGCAAGCTTGAGGCAGGGCGCAGGCTTGCTGCCGAAGGGTGATCCGCTGCCGGTAGTGAAGCAGAGCAGCTTCGCGCCACCGGCGATCTGGCCCGTGGCCGAGCACGGATTGAAGCCGGGCGAATCCATGAGCACCAACCCGCTTTCGGTCACCTCCTCGGCGTACTGGCAGACAGCGCGCAGTTCGGTACTGCCGCCCTTGCGCAGCGTGTCCAGCGATCGCTCCATCGGGCCGGGTCGCCACGCCGGATCGAAGCCGTCTGCCTGCGCCGCGCTGACCCGGCCCGGATCGGTCGCGACATGACTGCGCCACCAGTCGATGCGATCGAGCAGCGCGAGGGCGATTTCGGGCGTGCGCGCGCGCCGGGTCAGCAGGTGCTCGGCTCCCACCAGTTCGGGCGTATCGGCCAGGATCGCAGTGCCGCCCTGTCGTACGAGAAGGTCGACGGCATGCCCGAGTGCCGGATTGGCGGACAGGCTGCAGAAGGTGTCCCAGCCGCCGCATTGCAGGCCGATGGTGAGGTGGCTCGCGTCCACCGGGGAGCGCTTCACGTCGGCAACGGGCGCCAGCATTGCCGCCACCTCGGCGATGCCGCGGCGGATCGCCGACTGCGAGCCGCCTTCGTCCTGTACGGTAATCGTTCGCAACCGCCCGCCGGTGACGGCAAGCGGATGCTCGGCCAGCAGTCGTTCGACAGGCAGTGTCTCGCAGCCCAGCCCGATCAGCATCAGACCGCCGAAGTTCGGGTGGCGCGCGAAACCGGCAAGCGTGCGCTCGAGCACGCCGCGCCCGGCACCGTCCGGGGACATGCTGCAACCGGTGTTGTGCGTCAGGGCCAGGACGCCGTCGATGCTGCCTGGCAGCCAGCCGGGTCCATGGTTGAAATGATCGGCGATCCTGCACGCAACGGCCTGCGCGCAGTTGGCTGTCGCGATCAACCCGATGAAATTGCGCGTGCCGACACGGCCATCCCCGCGCACGATGCCATGGAACATGCCGCGCCGCTCGGCAGGCACGGCTTCCAGCGGCCGTCGTTCGCTGCAGAACGCACGCTGGATCTGGTCACGCGGCGCGACAGGCTCGGCCATCAGGTCGTGGGTGTTGACGTATTCGCCTGGATGGATGTCGCGGCGTGCGCGCCCGACCGGAGCGCCCAGCTTGATCACGGACTGCCCGGCACCGATCGCGCTCAGCGCGACCGCGTGTCCGCGCGGCACCGGTTGCGAGCAGACAGGCCCGTGCGCCAGCGCAGCGTGCCCCGGTTCGAGGTCGACGCGGGCAATCGCCACGTTGTCATCCGGGCACATGCGAATCGCGCCGGGTTCGATCTGCTGCGTATGCAAAGGCATCAGGGCCTCCTCGTGCGCCGTTGGTCCACGGCTCGACGGACTGTCGTTCGCGCCGACACGCGGACGATGCTGCGTTCTGCCGGCGGGTGGTCTGTTCGGGATATCCCCTCGCCACCCTGCATGCCACATGCAGTCTAGCACCGGACTCGCTGCACCTGTCCATATCTTCCGGCGCTGCGCGCGCGCCGGGACGGCCCGGACACTGCGGGTGCGTGTGCTAGCATCCTGATGAAGAGAGCGACCATCCATCCAGTGAACCGCGGCCCGCAACGAAAGCGCGACGACCAGACCTCCACGCGGGCCCTCGCCGACGCGCCCCGGCCGGCCGCGCGCCGGGCGATGCGCCCGTTGTCGTTCCGCGTGCTGCGGCGCCTTGGCGCGTCCGCATACTCGTCCGGCACCGTCCTCGCGCGCGAGCTGTCGGTGTCGCGTTCCACCATCTGGTCGGCAGTGCGCGACATCGAGCGCTCCGGCGTGGCAGTCGAACATGGCCTGGGGCGCGGATACCGGCTGCTGCAGCCGATCGGATTCATCGACGCCGGCGCCGTGCAGGCGATGCTCGGTCAGGCGGGGCGCGGCCTGGCGCTGACGGTGCTCGACCACTGCGAGTCGACAAATACCGCGCTTGCCCGGCAGGCCGAGGCCGGCGCACCGCACGGCAGCGTGCTGCTCGCCGAATGGCAGAGCGCCGGCCGCGGCCGCTTCGACCGCCGATGGTCGAGCGTACCGGGCGCAGGCCTGACGTTCTCGGTGCTGTGGCGCTTCGAGAAAGGTACGCCGCTGGCCGGGCTGAGCCTCGTGGTCGGGCTCGCCATCGCCGACGCACTGCGGGTGCTCGGTTTGCGCGAGGTCCGGTTGAAGTGGCCGAACGACGTGCTGGTGCGCCGGCGCAAGCTTGCCGGCGTGTTGACGGAGATGCGCGGCGACATGCTCGGTCCATGCGCCGCGGTGATCGGCATCGGGCTCAACGTGCGCCTGCCGCAGGCGACGATCGACGCCATCGATCAGCCGGTCATCGACCTCGCCCGCAGCGGGCTCGACACCCTTGACCGGAACGCGATCCTCGCAGCGCTGCTGTCCGGTCTCGCGTCTGCGCTCGAGCGTTTCGCACGCGAGGGCTTTGCGCCGTTCCGGCGCGAATGGCAGGCACACTGCGCAAGCCTCCACCGCAGCGTGCGCGTGGTCCTGCCCGATGGCGCCGTGGTGCACGGCACGATGCTCGGCGTCGATACGCAGGGCGCGCTGCGCATCGACGTCGGTGGCCAGACGCGCCGGGTGTTCAGCGGTGAACTGCTCGAGCCGTCGCCACGCGCATCGCGCGCGAGGCCGGATGCAGCGCCTGCGCGCCGGCCGCAGCAGGGAGAGATCGGTTGATCGTCGCGCTCGATCTCGGAAACACGCGCGTGAAGTGGGCCCTGCATCCGGGTGGACAGCCCGTGGCCGGACGGTTCATCGCGGAAGGGGTGGTGGCTGCCGACGCCATCGATGCACTGCCGGATGCCTGGTCGAACGTCGCCCGCG
>JBILGF010000289.1:0-4704 GCA_044351195.1 Burkholderiales bacterium | reverse complement strand
AGAACTCTGCCGGCAGTGCCGCGATCTCGAGGCCGAGGAACTCCTTCACCTGCGACAGCAGGATCAGCACCGCGATGCCCTTGGTAAAGCCGCTGATGACCGAAATCGGGATGAAGCGGATCCACGTGCCCAGCCGCGCCAGGCCCATCGCCAGCAGCATCACCCCGGCCATCATGGTGCAGATCAGCAGGTTGGCCACGCCGTACTGCACGACGATGCCGTAGACGATCACGATGAAGGCGCCAGTCGGCCCGCCGATCTGGACCCGGGATCCGCCGAAGATCGAGATGATCAGGCCGGCAACGATCGCGGTGACGATGCCCGATGCCGGGCTCATGCCGCTGGCGATCGCGAACGCCATGGCCAGCGGCAGGGCCAGCACGCCGACCGTGATGCCGGCGAGGACATCGGTGCCCAGGCGCGATCGGTCGTAGCCGTCCAGGCTGTCGAGCAGCCGGGGACGCAGGCCGGGCCAGGCAGCCATCCTGCCTACTTGACCTTCATGCCGGGCTGCGCACCGTCGTCGGGCGAGAGCAGGAAGATGCCTGGCCCGTCGCCACTGGCGGCGAGGATCATTCCCTCGGACACGCCGAACTTCATCTTGCGCGGTGCCAGGTTGGCGACCACCACGGTGAGCCGGCCGGACAGCGATTCAGGGGCATAGGCCGACTTGATGCCGGCGAACACGGTGCGCTGCTCGCCGCCCAGGTCGAGGGTGATCTTCACCAGCTTGTCCGCGCCATCGACCTTCTCGGCATGGACGATGCGCGCAACGCGCAGGTCGATGCGCGCGAAGTCGTCGATCGATATCGTGCCCGATGCGGCAGGAGCGCCGCCCGCGGCCGGTTGCACGGCCTGCGCCGGACCGGGGAGACTTTCGCGGTTGGCCGCGACCAGCGCGTCGGTCTGTTTCGTGTCCACCCGCTGCATCAGGTGCTGGTACGGCCGGATCACATGCCCGGGCGCCAGGATGCTCGAGGCGTCGTTCCAGACCAGGGGCGGTATCGACAGGAAGGTTTCCACTTCCTGCGCGAGCCTGGGCAGCACCGGCTTCAGGTACAGCGTGAGCAGGCGGAACAGGTTGAGCGCGGTGCTGCAGACTTCGTGCAGGTGCGCCTCCTGGTCGGGCTGCTTCGCCAGCTCCCAGGGCTTCTCGTGGTCGACATACTGGTTCGCGCGGTCAGCCAGCGCCATCACCTCGCGCATCGCCTTGCCGGTCTCGCGCGCGTCGTAGAGCGCTGCGATCGACGCCTGCGCGCCGCGCATCTCCTCGAGCAGCGAAGGCGGGGCGCCGTGGGTGCCGGTCGGCATCTGGCCGATCCGCCCGCCAAAGCGCTTGCCGATGAATCCGGCGCATCGGCTGGCGATGTTCACGTACTTGCCGACGAGATCGCTGTTCACCCGGGCGCAGAAGTCTGCGAAGCTGAGGTCGATGTCCTCCATCGACGCGTTCAGCTTGGCCGCGTAGTAGTAGCGCAGCCACTCCGGGTTCAGCCCCTGATCGATGTAGCTGGCCGCCGTGATGAAGGTGCCGCGCGACTTCGACATCTTCTCGCCGTTGACGGTGAGGAATCCGTGCGCGAAGACCCGTGTCGGCGTTCGGTAGCCGGCGTGCTCCAGCATCGCCGGCCAGAACAGCGCATGGAAATACAGGATGTCCTTGCCGATGAAGTGCACCAGCTCGGTGTCGTGGCCGGGCTTCAGGAAGTGGTCGCGCTCTATCGGGACGCCTTCTCCGGTACGCCGGTCGACATGGTTGGCGAAGCTGGCGAAGTAGCCCACTGGCGCATCGAGCCAGACATAGAAGAACTTCGCGCCGTTGGTGCCCGGGATCGGGAAGCCGAAATAGGGCGCATCGCGCGAGATGTCCCAGTCGGACAGCCGGGACTCGCCAGGCTCGCCCAGCCATTCCAGCATCTTGTTGGCGGCCTCGGGCTGCAGGTGGCCCGACTGCTGGGTGTAGGTGCGCAGGAAGGCTTCGCAGCGCGGGTCGGACAGGCGGAAGAAGAAATGCTCGGATTCGCGCCGCACCGGCGCCGCGCCGGACACGGTGGAGTAGGGGTTCAGCAGGTCGGTCGGCACGTAGGTCGCGCCGCACGACTCGCAGGAATCGCCGTACTGGTCCTGCGCCCCGCATTTCGGGCATTGGCCCTTGATGTAGCGGTCGGGCAGGAACATCTCGCGCACCGGATCGAAGAACTGCTCGACCGGTCGTCGCGCGATCAGGCCCGCGGCCTGCAGCGAGCCGTAGATCTCTTCGCAGTAGGCGCGGTTCTCGGGCGAGTTGGTCGTGTAGTAGTTGTCGAAGCCGATGCCGAATGCATCGAAGTCGCGCTTGTGCTCGTGCCAGACACGCTCGATCAGCGCCTCGGGCGTGATGCCTTCGCTCTCGGCGCGCAGCATGATCGGCGTGCCATGGGTGTCGTCGGCGCCGACAAAATGGATTTCATGGCCCTGCATGCGCTGGAAACGCACCCAGATATCGGTCTGGATGTACTCGACCAGGTGTCCGAGGTGGATGCCGCCGTTGGCATAGGGCAGCGCGGAGGTGACCAGGATTCGTCGACGGGACATGCGCCGAAGTCTAGCAGAGCGGAAAGCCGTAAACTCTGCGTCCCCCGGTTTGGGCGCGCGCCCGCGTGCTGGAGCAGCCAATGGCATTGAACGAGCAGGAAATCAGGTCCGCCCTGTCCGCATTGATCGATCCGGTCAGCGGCAAGGATTACGTGGCGGCGAAGGCCGTGAAGTCGGTGAAGGTGTCCGGCGCGGATATCGCCGTCGAGATCGCGCTCGGCTACCCGGGCAAGGGTGTCTGGGAGTCGGTCCGTGCGCAGGTGGCCGCGCACCTGGCCGCCCTGCCCGGGGCCGGCGCGGTCGAGGTCACGGTCGGCAGCCGTATCGTCGCCCATGCCGCACAGCGGGGCGTCAAGCTGATTCCCGGCGTCAAGAACATCATCGCGGTGGCGTCCGGCAAGGGCGGCGTCGGCAAGTCGACCACCGCCGTCAACCTGGCGCTGGCGCTGGCTGCCGAGGGCGCGACCGTGGGCATGCTCGATGCGGACATCTACGGCCCGTCGCAGCCGACGATGCTGGGCATCGATGGCAAGCCCGAGTCGAAGGACGGCAAGTCGATCGAGCCGATGGAGCGGCACGGGCTGCAGGCGATGTCGATCGGTTTCCTGATCGACGCCGAGACGCCGATGGTCTGGCGCGGCCCGATGGTCACCCAGGCGTTGCAGCAACTGCTGACCGAAACGAAGTGGCGCGACCTCGACTACCTCGTGGTCGACCTGCCGCCGGGCACCGGCGACATCCAGTTGACCCTGGCCCAGCAGGTGCCCGTGACCGGTGCCGTGATCGTCACCACGCCGCAGGACATCGCATTGCTCGATGCGCGCAAGGGCCTGAAGATGTTCCAGAAGGTGAACATCCCGATCCTGGGCATCGTCGAGAACATGAGCACCCATATCTGCTCGCAGTGCGGCCATGAAGAACACATCTTCGGCGAGGGGGGCGGGGCGCGCATGGGCAGCGACTACTCGGTCGACCTGCTCGGCTCGCTGCCGCTGGACATCCGCATCCGCGAAGAGTCCGGCGCCGGCCGGCCGACCGTGGTCGCCGATCCGGAAGGGCGCATCGCCGGCATCTACCGCGACATCGCGCGCAAGGTGGCTTTGAAGATCGCCGACCTGCAGCAGGACCACAGCGCGGCGTTTCCGAAGATCGTCATCCAGAAGAACACGTGATTCGCTACCATTGGCCGATGACGACGAGCCTGCCCGCATGAGCATAAAGTCCGACCGCTGGATCCGGCAGATGGCGTCCGGCCACGGCATGATCGAACCCTTCGAAGCGGGCCAGGTCAAGGAAGTCGACGGCCGCCGCATCGTGTCGTACGGTACCTCCAGCTATGGCTACGATGTCCGCTGCTCCGACGAGTTCAAGCTGTTCACCAACCTGAATTCGACCATCGTCGACCCGAAGAACTTCGACGCGAATTCCTTCGTCGACCTGAAGTCGGATGTCTGCATCATCCCGCCCAACTCGTTCGCGCTCGCGCGCACGGTCGAATACTTCCGTATCCCGCGCAACGTGCTGACCGTCTGCCTCGGCAAGTCGACCTATGCCCGCTGCGGAATCATCGTCAACGTCACCCCGCTCGAGCCCGAGTGGGAGGGTTACGTGACGCTCGAGTTCTCCAACACCACGCCGCTGCCGGCGAAGATCTATGCCAACGAAGGCGTTGCGCAGATGATCTTCTTCGAGTCTGCCGCGGACGATGTCTGCGAGACGTCCTACAAGGACCGCGGCGGCAAGTACCAGGGCCAGGTGGGCGTCACGTTACCGAAGATCTAGCGGTCGTCGCTCGGCAACGCCGCGACGGCGAAAGGTGAACCGATGAAATTCCGCTTTCCCGTCGTGATCATCGACGAGGACTACCGCTCCGAGAACACCTCCGGCCTGGGCATCCGCGCGCTCGCCAAGGCGATCGAGGACGAAGGCGTCGAGATCCTCGGCGTTACCAGCTACGGCGACCTGTCGTCGTTCGCGCAGCAGCAGTCGCGCGCCTCGGCATTCATCCTGTCGATCGACGACGAAGAGTTCACGCCCGGCCCGGAACTCGACACCGTGGTGGTGAACCTGCGCCAGTTCATCCGCGAGATCCGCTTCCGCAATGCGGATATCCCGATCTACCTGTACGGC
>JBILGF010000022.1:0-14572 GCA_044351195.1 Burkholderiales bacterium | reverse complement strand
GGCCGGTCCTTTCAGGAACTCGATCCGCTCCACGTTTGCGGTGTCGCGCGGCGCGTTGAAGCCGCGATTGCTGGAAAACCCGTTGAGAAGCAGCGGCATGCCGTTGTTGATGTCCCCGGCCATGCCGCGGATGGCGATGTTGTCCCACAGGCCGCCGAAACTGTTCTGGCGCGACACGCCACCGACGAAGTCCAGCGTGTCGTCGATCCGGTTGGCACCGAGGTCATCGAGTGTCTGGCGCGACATCACGCGCACGGCCTGCGGCACTTCACGCAACGGCAGGTCGGTGCGCGTGCCGCTTGCCTCCTCGGCATGGTAGGCGCCCGACTGGCGGCGGCCCACGACCTCGATCGCGGGCAGCTCCCGCGGGGTGGTCGATGCGTCTCCCGCGCGCACCGATGCACTCATGCCGGGTGCCGGCGCATCGGGGCGCTGCGCGGCCGATTGCGCGATGGCGGGCGTACTCCACATGCTGCAAAGCGCCAGCGCGAGGATGGACGGACGAAACGAGGGACGGATCGGATGGGCCAGCACGGGAATCTCCAGGAAACGACGGCGCACACAGGCCCGCCCGGAACAGTGGCGGGTACAGGGGACGCCCGAACGAAACAGCGTCGGCGATGCTGCGGGCGCGGCTACTCCGGCCCGTGCTCGAGCACGAAGGTGAGCGTGGCGTGAAGGCCGTTGCGACTGGCCCTGGCCGGATCGTCCGGGGGTGCGTCATAACTCGCGGCGACCACGTTCAGCCCCTGGTTTCGCACCCGGAAGGTGTACAGGCCATCCTTGCCGGTAATCGCCGGCTTCGCATCGGGGTCGGTCACGTAGTCGCGAATCACCCGTGCACCGGCCACCGGCCGGCCGTTGAACAGCACGCGTACCGTCATCTGATCATTCATGTGCTGCGGCAGCGTGGGCTTGACCGGGACGACCTGCAGTACCTGCCCGGGCAGCGGCCCCAGCGGCGCCTGCAGCGGCCCGGCGATGCGTACCGCGTACTTGATGAAGCGGCCGCTTTCCTTCGCATCGGGGATCTCGTCGCGTCCCTTTCCGACCCACTTGCCATCGGCCTGCCGGCTCCAGAAACCGTTGTCGAGCACCAGCGCCAGGACCGACGGCTTCGCAGCCAGGTCGACCAGCACCAGGTGGTCGGTCTTGCGCAGGCCGGTCTTCACCGTATTGCCTGCCGCGTCGAATGCACTGACCTCGCGGATGCGCTCGAACCTCCGGATCATGTCGAGGTCTTCGGCACCGTGCCCGTACACCACCGCCATCTCGCCGGACCGTTGTGCCATCCAGACGCCATGGGCAGCTGCCTGCGCCGCGGCCGTTGCCATCACGAGCGCAGCCAGCGCCCTAGTCCATCCGTGTGCCATCCATCCCCCTGCCGTTCCCCGGCATCCGCAGCGAAATGCCGCATATGCAACAAGGTAGCGATAATAGGGAAGGCCGCAAAAGTTTGCAACCCTGTTGCGTTACCGAATCGAAATGGCCTCGACTCGAGCCGAAAGGGGTGCCATCGGGGACGCCGCAGACGTCACTGCTTCAACGCCTTGCCCTCGCCCAGCGCGAGCCAGCCGCGCACGATGCGATAGGTCGCCCAGACACCGAGCGCGAACAGCCCGATGGCCCAGAGGGCGAACCCGATCAGAACTACGGTCAGGGGCAGCGAGATGATTACCACCAGGGCCGACCACAGCAAGGCATACCAGAAGGTGCGGATCTGCCAGCGGAAATGCGATTCGAGCCAGGTACCTGCGACGTCGCTGCGTTTCACGTAGTTGATGATCACGGCAATGATCGATGGCCAACCGAACAGGAACGCGCCGATGATGGTGGCCGCGCCGAACGCGCCGATGATCAGCGACATCGCATGCAGCCCGTAGACGAAATGGGTGAGCGTGACCAGCGAAGGGTCCGGGGCGATCCGCACGATACCGTCGCGATTGATGATGTCAGTCATGCTGGCACTCCTTGCGTGGCGTTGATCATCGATGCAGCGTCGTGGCGACCCGGGCAGCCGGTACGATCAGCGCGCACTGCGTGCATCGCCGAGGAGGATCTTCAGGTCGCTTTCCAGGTCGGCGGCCGCGACCTTGTCGACGATATACACCGGGATCCGATGATCGGTGGTGGATCCGGCAAGGAACACGATCGACACGATCCTGCCCTGCACCGCCACTGCCACGATCTGCCGCTGGTGCGCAAGCATCGCTTTCTGGATCGCCTCATGCGCCGAAGGATCGACTTCCAGTTGCAGCAGTTCGACCGTCGTCTCGGGATCGTGGCGCAGGCTCACCGCCTGGAGGCGCACCGGCGGCAGCAGCGGCGCGCGGGCGACGCAGTCAGGGTCTGGGTTGCCGCGCGCGACACCTGCATTCCAGTAGTCGAGGCGGATGCGCCCCGCCTCCGGCACGCCGGAGAAGCAGTGCAGATGGAAGGTGACCAGCAGTGCCGGGGCCTTCGACTCGACCGGTTGTGCCGCGCCTGCGGCAGCAACCAGGCCAGCCAGAAGCGTGGCAGCGCACAGCGCAAGCTTTGCCGCCGCTTCTGCGGCATGGCGGGTCGGAATGATGCGTTTCATCGGTGGCAGAGGCTCGTGGCGACAAAGCGCGAGCATAGCGCGTCCGCCGCCCCGGCTTCAGGGTTGCGCGCACTCGCAGCGCCGCCCCGTCACGCCTCCTTCAGAGCCGCGCGGCTGCGACTGAACGACGGCAACACCACGACCACCAGCAGCAGCGCCGCGCACGCCAGGAACGTTGCGCTGATCGGCCGCTGCAGGAACACCCATCCATCACCTCCCGATACCAGCATCGCCCGCCGCAGGTTCTCTTCCATCCGGCTGCCGAGCACGAAGCCGAGCACCAGCGGCGCCGGCTCGCAGCCGACCTTGATCAGCATCCAGCCAAGCACCCCGAAGCCGAGCATGAACAGGATCGACTGTGGCGAATTGGTCAGCGAGTAAACGCCGATGCAGCACACGAGCAACACCGTCGGATAGAGCAGCCGGTACGGCACCTCGAGGATGCGGATCCACATGCCGATCAGCGGCAGGTTGATCACCAGCAGCAGCAGGTTTCCGATCCACATGCTGACGATCAGGCCCCAGAACAGCTCCGGCTGTTCCGTCACCACCTTGGAGCTGGGCACGATGCCGTGAATCATCATCGCACCCGACATCATCGCCATCGTGGCATTGGACGGCAGGCCCATCGTCAGCAGCGGGATGAACGAGGTCTGAGACCCGGCATTGTTCGCCGTCTCGGGCCCGGCGACGCCCTCGATCGCGCCCTTGCCGAAGCGGGACGGATCCTTCGCCATCTTCTTCTCGAGCGTGTAGGACGCGAACGAGCTGAGCATGCCGCCACTGCCGGGCAGCACGCCGAGCGCGGACCCGACCAGCGTACCGCGCCAGACCGCCGGGGCCGACTGTCGCCATTCGTCTCGGGTGAGCCACGCCCGGCCGACGTTCCTGATCGCGATCGGCTTTCCGGCGTTGATCCGGCGCTCGAGGTTGGCGAGTACCTCGGCGATGCCGAACATGCCGGTGGCGAGGATCACGAAGTCGAGGCCGTCGGCGAGCATCGGTACCTCGAACACATAGCGCTGCGCGCCCGTGCTGATGTCGGTGCCGACCAGCCCGAGCAGCAGCCCGAACAGGACCATCGCGATCGCGTTGAGCACCGAACCGCTGGCCAGCACGACCGCGGCAACCAGGCCGAACACCATCAGCGAGAAGTATTCCACCGACGTGAAGGTCTTCACGAAATCGGCGATGTACAGCGCCGCTCCGGCCACGACCAGGGTGGCTACCGTGCCGCCGATGAACGACCCGATGGCGGCAATGGCCAGCGCCGCTCCGGCTCGACCGTTCTTCGCCATCTGGTGGCCGTCGAGGCAGGTGACCACCGAGGACGCCTCCCCGGGCATGTTGAGCAGGATCGACGTGGTCGACCCGCCGTACTGCGAGCCGTAGAAGATCCCGGCCAGCATGATCAACGCGGTCACCGGCTCGAGATAGTAGGTAATCGGGAGCAGCATCGCGATCGTCGTGACCGGGCCCAGCCCCGGCAGCACGCCGATCAGGGTACCCACCAGCACGCCGATCAGGCAGAACAGCAGGTTCACCCAGCTGACCGCGACCGAAAGGCCCAGGGCCAGATTGTCGAGCAGTTCCATCGCCCTAGACCGGCCAGACCTGGAACGGGATACGCAACACCCGGACGAACAGCACGATCGACACGAAGGACACGCCGGCCGACAGCAGCACCACTTCGAGCCAGCGCAGCTTCGGTTCGATCAGGCAGGCCGTGAACACGGTCAGCAAGGCGGCCACGACCAGCCCGAGCGTGGCGATTGTTGCGGCGAACACACCCAGGGCTGCGACGATACCGAACACCGCACGTACCGACACGCGCTCGATCGGCGCGCTGCCGCTGACCATGGCCTTGGCGAGCGCGAGCAATCCCAGACCGATCAGACCCCAGCTGATCGCCAGCGGCGCGTAGCCCGGCCCCATCTCCTGGGCACTGCCGACCGCGAATTCGCGGCCGAAATACAGCCCCGCCCCACCGATCGCGAGAAACAGCAGACCGGCGCCAAGCCCCTGCCCGGCGCGCGTGTGCAAGGCCTCCATCGGTTACTGCTGCTTGATGCCATGCTCCTTCATCACGCGGCCCCACACGGCGACCTCCTTGGCGATGAAGTCGACGTAGTTCTTCAGGTTCAGGCCGGGAATCGGCTGCAGCCCCAGGCTGGCGATGCTGGCGGCGGTCTTCGCATCCTTGCCCGCCACCGTGAACGCATCATTCACCCGCTGGGCAATCGCCGGACTCAGGCCGGCGGGGCCCGCCAGCAGGAACCAGTTGGTCACCACTACATTCGGAAATCCCGATTCGCGCAGGGTCGGTATGTCGGGGAACTGCGGCGAGCGCTCGCCCGAGGTCACGGCGATGCCGCGGATCTCGCCACCCTTCAGGCCACCGACGTGGGCGCCAAGGGTGTTCCACAGCGACGCCACCTCGCCGGACACGATGCTGGCCTGCGCCTCGGGAGCACCCTTGAAGGGAACATGGGTCATCCGGATGCCGGCCTCGCCGGCGAACAATGCGCCCGCCAGATGGCCGACACTGCCAGTCCCGCTGTTGGCAAAGGTCGGCGTGGCCTTTTTCGCTGCGGCGACATAGTCCTGGATGGACTTCACCGGCGACTTGGCCCCGACGGCCACCAGGATCGGTGCACCGCCGAACATGTACAGGTAGGTGAAGTCCTTGACCACGTCATACGGCGGCTTGGCGAACAGCACCTGAGCGATCGCGGCCGGGCCCGTGGTGGTAACCAGCAGTGTGTAGCCATCGGGGGGCGACTTCGCGACAACGGCGCTGCCGATCGAGCCGCCGGCACCCGGGCGGTTTTCCTGGATGATCTGGGTGCCCAGTTGCTTCTCGGCAACTTCCGTGGAAAAACGCATCAGCAGATCCGACGTGCCGCCCGGGGTGAACGGGTTCACCACCCGGATCGGACGCTCGGGCCACTTGCCCTGGGCGAACACCGGTGCAGCGAGCGTGCATGAAAGGGCGACCAACAATGACTTGTGGGCGAAACGCATCGGCTGTCTCCTGGTGGCTGGATTCCGGGTGGCGAACAGGTCCGCCATCTCTTCACCCTGCAAGAGCAAATTACGTTCCACCCCGGGCCGCCTGCCGCTCTGCGCCATTCCCGAGCGCGAACAGTGCGCACCCGGGTCGCTGGCGCACCCGAACGGACGCCACCGCACCATGGTGATGCACGCGCTCGATGCCGGTGCGCTTCACCAGCACCTGCGCCTGGCGGTCAAGCTTGGCGTGCATTCCCGAACAATGCCGCCAGCGCAGTGTCCACGCCACCCACCGTGCGCACGCCGGGCGACGCATAGCTGCCGACCGTCGGCTTGGGCATCTTCATCCGCACCAGCGACTCGGCCATCAGGGTTGCGCAGCGAACCCCTTCCACCACCGGCACCGGCAGCAGGGCCTGCAGGTCGCGCTGCCACCCGGCCGCGACCGCGCCCGCCATCAGGATGACCTCGGCGCCCCGCTCCTCGATCGCCTTCGTGGCCAGCCCGGCGAGCGCCTGCACCGCGCCGCGCGGGTCGGCGAGCGCCGCATTCGGGCCGGCATCGATCGCTTCCACGCCGACGCAGCGCGAACCCAGGCCATAACTGTCGATCAGTTCACCGTAGGTCGGGACCAGCCGCCGGCCGAAGGTGACCACCGCGAACTTCGCGCCCACCGTGCAGGCCATCAGCGCGCCCGCCTCGGTCATGCCGACCACCGGGATCGACAGCAGTTCACGCAGCGCCGGCAGCCCGGTGTCCATCGACACCGCGATCACCACCGCATCACACCCCGGCGCGTGTTTCGCGGCCAGCTCGAGCATGCCGTGCTGGGCCAGCGCGTTCTCGCTGCGGCTGCCGATCACCTGCGGACCGAAGGTGCCGGTCGCGCTGACCACTTCCGTGCCGGGCGAGGCGACTTCGCGCGCCGCGTTCGCGCAGACATCGGTGATCGCCTGCGTCATGTTGCCGTTGATGACGAGCAGTTTCATTCGGGAGGTACCGCCTCGAGCCAGTGGCGTGCGATATCTCGGCGATGGGCGCACCAGACGCCGGGGGCATTCTTCACATGGTCGAGCAGCGCACGCAGCCCGGCCATGCGGCCGGCACGCCCGATGATCCGGATGTGCAGCCCGATCGACAGCATCTTCGGCGCATGCACCGACTCGGCGGCGAGCCAGTCGAATGCGTCGATGGTGTAGTCGGCGAAATCGCTGCCACGCACGAACGCATAGCTGTCGTGGAAGCGCATGTCGTTGGTGTCGAAGCAGTACGGCAGCACCAGGTGCGGGCGGCCCTCTACCGGCACGTAGTACGGCAGGTCGTCGTTGTAGGCGTCGTTGTCGTACAGGAAGCCCTCCTGCGCGATCAGCCGGCGGGTGTTGACCGACGCCGACGACCGGGTGTGCCAGCCCAGCGGCCGCTCCCCGGTCATGCGATGGATGCCCTCGGCGCCCTTGCGGATGGCCGCCCGTTCCTCGTCGGGCGTCATCGCGTAGTGGGATTCCCAGCGGTAGCTGTGGCACATGAACTCGACCCCGCGCCGCACGCCGTCCTCGGCGATCCACGGCGAGCGTTCGAGCGCACGGGTGCAGACGTTGAAGGTGACCGGGAGCCCTGCCCGCTCGAACTCATGCATCACTCGCCAGTAGGCGACACGGGTCGAATACTCGTAGTGCGAGGCGGTGCACAGATCGGGCGCACCGACCACCTGCTGGTGCACTTCATGCCGCGCCTCGTTGCGCTCGTCGCCGTCGCCGATGTTGAGCTCGGCACCCTCCTCGATGTTGAGCACGAAGGACACGGCGAAGCGGCTGCCGTTGGGCCAGCGCATGTCCGGCGGGGTCGTGCCGTACCCCTTGAAATCGCGTTCGATCATGTTGCAAGGCTCCGCAATGTCTGCATCGGGCGGCAGGTCACGTCAACATGGACGCGATCCCCGTGGGCACGCCGGTTCACGGCCGGCGCAGGTGCCAGTCGGTTTCGCGCTGGAACGCGTCGCCGGCGGTGCACAGCAGCGCTTCGCTCCATGGTGCCCCGACCAGTTGCAGACCGACCGGCATGCCGCGGCCGTCGAAGCCGGCCGGCAGCGAGGCCGTCGGCAGCCCGAGGTAGTTGAACGGGCGGGTCAGCCGGGTCAATGCGCCCAGCACCGCCGCCGCCTCCGGGCGATCGACCAGGTCGGTGTCTGCGCGGGTCGGCACCGGTTGCGCGTGCGTGGGCGCGAGCAGCAGGTCGCAGCGGTCGAACACCCGGCGGCAGAAGTCGTCGAGCGCGGGACCGCGCTGCTTCAGTGCCTGCTGGTACTGCAGCGCGCCCAGGGCCGCGCCGTGTTCGAGGCGGGAGCGGACCTGCGCGCCGTAGTCCTGCGGCCGCTCGGCGAGCCACGCCTGGTGCGCGCTGGCCGCCTCGGCCCACATGAGCACGGTACCGGCGGCATTCACCGGGTCGAGCGCCGGCATCGGCACGCGTACGAGGCGCGCACCCAGCGCCACGAACACGGCCGCGGCCGCCTCCAGTAAGGCCGCGATCGGGGCCGCCAGATCGCGATCGAAATAGCCGTCCGGCAGGCCGATGCGCAGGCCGGCGATCGGCTGGCCGAGCGCGCCGACAAGGTCAGGTACCGGCCGCGCGGACGCGGTCGGGTCGGCTGGATCGGCGCCGGCGATCACCTGCAGCAGCCAGGCGCAGTCGGCGATCGAGCGGGCCAGCGGCCCGACATGGTCGAGCGACTGCGACAACGGCATCGCCCCGGCGCGGCTCACCCGGCCCCAGGTCGGCTTGATGCCGCTGACGCCGCACAGCGCCGCCGGCACGCGGATCGAGCCCCCGGTCTCCGAACCCAGTGCACCGTAGAACAGGCCGGCGGCGACGCCGGCCGCGCTGCCGCTGGACGAGCCCCCGGTGATGTACGCCGGGTTCCACGGATTGCAGCAGTCGCCGAAATGAACGTTGTGGCCGGTCGGGCTGAACGCGAACTCGGCGAGGTTCAGCGTGCCGAGGTTGATCGACCCCGCCGCGTCCAGCCGCGCCAGTGCGGTCGAGGTGACCGGTGCCACCCAGTCGCGCCGGATGCGCGAGCCGCAGGTCGCCACCTTGCCGGCGCGGTAGTACATGTCCTTGTGCGCGAGCGGCACGCCGTGCAGCGGCCCGAGGGCGGGCGCGCCGCGGCCGGCCCGGGCGCGCGCTTCGTCGCTCGCGCGGGCCGCGGCCAGCGCCGCATCGGCCTCGAGCGAGATGAACACGTTCAGGTGCGGCTGCGCCGCCTGCGCGCGGTCGATGCAGGCAGCAGTCAGTTCCACCGAGTTGAGCTTGCCGGCATCGAGCGCGGCGAGCGCATCGACCAGCGTGGCGGGCAGGTCGGCCGCCATCAGCGCGCGCCGTCCGCTGGCCTGGCATGGCGATCGAGCATCGCGACGAAGGCGGATGGCTCGGTCTCGAAGGCAACGGCGATCGGCGAATGCATCAGCGCCGCGCCGACCGCGGCCACGCCATCGGTGACCATTGGCAGCCGCGCCGGGTCGATCGCGACGCCGCAGGCTGCGGCATTGGCCGCAAGCGTTGATGCATCCTGGGGCACGGCCTTCACTGGGGCGCTTTCATCAGGACTCCTTCACCGGGGCGGGGGATTGGATTCGAGCGGCGCGGGTGCCGAGCGGCCCGTGCCGCGCATCGCGAGCAGGTAGCAGCCGGCCACGCCGGCGAGCACCGCCAGGCCCACCAGCAGTTCGGTGCCGTCGAACCAGGCATCCAAGCCCGGCGACAGCATGCGCGAGGCGGCCCAGGCCGCCATCGTGAAACTGAGCGTCGCGATCGCCAGCGCCAGCCGGCGCATGGCGCGCACCGAATGGCGCTGCGTGTTGCGCGCCAGGCGATAGAGCCAGAGCCCGTTCACCGCATCGGTGAGCATCATGCCGGCGGTGAACACCGCCCCCATGGCCAGCGGCAGCCACACACTGCCCGACGGGCCCGATACGTCCGACACGCCAGACACGCCCACCCCGAGCGCGAACACCGAGGCCTGGGTCAGCGTCTCGAACGACAGCGCGAACAAGGCACCGATGCCGAAGATCGCCAGCGGATGGCGCACGCCGAGCAGGCCCCGCAGCCAGCGCCCGCGCAGGCCGCTCGGGCCGTGCAGGTCTGCCTGGCCGGTGTAGAGACTCCATACATTGATCGAGCCGATGAGCACCAGCAGTGCCACGGCCACCCACCCGCTGGCGGTATCGACCCACTCGGGCAACTGCAACCCGGACGCCAGCGTCGCCACCAGCAGCGTGGCCAGCGTGACCAGCGTGCCGTGTCCGAGCGAGAACCAGAGCCCGCACCAGCGGGCGCGCGCGGCGTTGGTCCGCGCGTTGAAGCGCGTCAGGCCGTCGATCGCCGCCAGAGGGTCGGGATCCAGGCCATGCTGCATGCCGAGCAGCAGCGCGAGGGCGAATGCATGCATCAGTTCCATCGGCCCGCCCTCAGTGCCGGGTACCGAACATGCGGTCACCGGCGTCGCCCAGGCCGGGCACGATGTACGCGTTGTCGTCGAGCCGCTGGTCGATCGCGGCCACGTGCACGCGCAGCCCCGGAAAGCGCTGTCCGAGCAGGTCGAGGCCCTCGGGCGCGGCGAGGATGGCCACCATCCGGATATCGCCGATCGGAAAGCCGTGCGCGACCAGCACATCGATCGCATGCGCGGCCGATTGGCCGGTGGCCAGCATCGGATCGACCACGAAGCAGCGTGTGGCGGCCGACGGCGACGGCGCGGGCAGCTTCACCAGGTATTCCACCGGCCGTGCCTGTGCATCGCGGTAGACCCCGACATGGCCGACCACGGCCGACGGCATCAGTTCGCAGAAGGCGTCCGCGAGCGGCAGCCCCGCGCGCAGCACCGGCACCACCATCAGCCGCGACTCGTCGACCCAGGGCGCCTGCATCGGCGCCAGCGGCGTCTGGATCGCACGCGAGGCCAGCGGCAGGTCGGTGGTGGCGGCGAACGCGAGCAGGCGCCCGAGTTCACGCACGGTCGACCGGAACAGCGCGATCGGCGTGTCCCGGTCGCGCAGGCAGGTCAGCTTGTGCCCGGCCAGTGGATGGTCGACCACCTGCAGGTCGAGGGCGGCACGCGGCGCGCTGTTCGTCGGCATCGCCGTCAACTCCCGCGGTAGGTGGAATAGCTCCAGGGCGACACCAGCAAGGGCACGTGGTAGCCCGCCTGTGCGTCCGATACTGCGAAGCGCACCGGTAC
Organism: Burkholderiales bacterium; assembly: GCA_044351195.1. Taxonomy (GTDB): domain Bacteria; phylum Pseudomonadota; class Gammaproteobacteria; order Burkholderiales; family CAIKXV01; genus CAIKXV01. The sequence goes on along the minus strand of JBILGF010000022.1, from coordinate 3,743 downwards.
CGTATCGAGGAATGCGGGCGACGCGAGCGTGACCCCGGCGTCACGGAAATAGTCGCCGACATGGAAGGTCAGCTCATAGCGGCCGACATCCAGCTCATGGGTGTCGAGCAGCGGCAGGTCGGTACGTCCGTCGGCGTTGGTGAACACCGTCTTCAGTTCGACCCGCTGGCTGCCGTCGATGCGGGCGAGGTCGATGCGCACGCCGGGCGCGGGACAGCCGCGCGCGGTGTCGAGCACATGGGTGGACAGTTTTCCGATCATGGACGCTCCTCCTGCACCGGGATCATGCGCTCGATGCGCAACCCGGTGATCAACTCGACCTGCTGCAGCGCCGCTTCGAACGCCGCGCCTGCATCGAGGCACAGGCGCCGCTCGAACTCGGACAGGATCTGTTCGCGGGTGTTCTTCAATGCGGCGATGATGAACGGAAAGCCGAACTTCTGCTGGTGCGCTGCATTCATCCGTTCGATGCGAACAGCCTGCTCCGGCGTCAGCGAAAACAGGCCGGCACCGGCCTGCTCGGTGACCGAGTCCGCGGTCATCCGCCGCTCCCGTGCCTCGTTTCCCCACAGTTCCGGATGGGCGCGCAGGAGCAGCAGTTGCTGCTCCCGGGGGCTCGCACGCACCACCTCGACCATCGCCCGGTGCACCGCCTGCAGGCTGGTGAAGGGGCGGCGTTCCCAGGCCGCCTCGGCCACCCAGGGCGAGTGTTCGAACACCGGGCCGAACCGTTCGATGAACGCGGCGCGATCGAGGGGCACCGGGAACCCGGACAGGTGGACGACGGATTCGACAGGCATCGGGACGGAGGCGGCATGGACGACGATCGACCGATGCTACCGCGTGGCGCGGCTTCCGGCTTCATGGTACATAAACCGGCATGAATCCAGCTCCTGCGCCCCAACGGCAGCCCACGCCCTCCCCTGACGCCGCGCGCATCCTCGAGCGCATCGAAACACTCGCCCGGATCACCGAGCAGGCCGACGGACTGACACGCGTCTACCTGAGCCCGCAGCACGCGGAGGCGAACCGCCGGGTCGGCAGCTGGATGCGCGAGGCCGGGCTCGCCGTGCATGTCGACGCGGCCGGCAACCTGGTTGGCCGGCGCGAGGGCGACCGGCCCGGACTGCCCTGCCTGATGCTCGGCTCGCACCTGGACAGCGTACGCAACGCCGGCCGCTACGATGGCATGCTGGGCGTGCTCACCGCGATCGAATGCGTCGAGGCGCTGGGCGACCGGCCGCTCCCGTTCGCGATCGAGGTGGTCGGCTTCGGTGACGAGGAAGGCGTGCGCTTCCAGGCCACGATGCTGGGCAGTCGCGCGATCGCCGGCACCTTCGACCCCACACTGCTCGACCTGCAGGATGCCGCAGGCGTATCGCTGCGTGCTGCGCTGGCCGCCTTCGGGCTCGACCCGGCGGCGATCGGGTCGGCAGCCCGCCGCCGCGAAGACGTGCTGGCGTATGTCGAATACCACATCGAACAGGGGCCCGTCCTCGAGGCCGAGGGGCTGCCGGTGGGCGTGGTGACCGCGATCAACGGGCAGCAGCGCTTCCGCATCCAGATCGACGGCATGGCCGGACACTCGGGCACGGTGCCGATGCGCCTGCGCCAGGATGCGCTGGCCGCAGCCGCCGAGTGCGTGCTGGCCGCCGAGCGCATCGCCACCGGCGTGCCCGATGCGGTGGCGACCGTGGGGCAGCTGGCACCCTCGCCCGGGGCCACCAACGTGATCCCGGGCCGCGCCGTGTTCTCGCTCGACGTGCGCTCGCCGCGCGATGCCGACCGCGCCGCCGTCGCCGCCGCGATCCTCGCCGAATGCCGGGCCATCGCCGCCCGCCGCCGGGTGACCATCGACATCGTGCAGACCCATGAACTCGCAAGCTGCGGCTGCGCCGGATGGCTGCAGGCGCAACTGTCGGCGGCGATCGCCGCCGATGGCCATCGGGTAGTCGCCCTGCCCAGCGGCGCCGGCCATGATGCGATGGCGATGGTCGCGCTGACCGACGTGGCGATGCTGTTCCTGCGCTGCCGCGACGGCATCAGCCATCATCCGGCCGAATCGATCACTGCCGAGGACGCCGCCACCGGCGCGCGCGTGCTGCAGGCCTTCATCGAACGCTTCGCGCCGCGTCGCTGAGCGAACCGCAGCCCTTCACTGCCGCCCGGTCCACTGCACCTGCCTCCCCCCGCCCCCGCCTCCCCCCGCCCCCGCCTCCGCACATCCGATGCTGCCCCACGATCCCGACTCCTATCCGCGCGACCTCGTCGGCTACGGCCGCATGCCCCCGCACGCCGACTGGCCGGGCGGTGCGCGCATCGCCGTGCAGTTCGTGCTGAACTACGAAGAAGGCGCCGAGAATTGCGTGTTGCACGGTGACCGTGCGTCCGAGACCTTCCTGTCCGAGATCATCAACGCGCAGGCCTTCGAGATGCGGCACCTGAGCATGGAGTCGATCTACGAGTACGGCTCGCGGGTCGGTGCCTGGCGGCTACTGCGCGAATTCGAGCGGCGCCGGATGCCGCTGACCGTGTTCGGCGTGTCGATGGCGCTCGAACGCCACCCTGAACTGGTCGCCGCGATGGTCGAGGCCGGGCACGAGATCGCCTGCCACGGCTGGCGCTGGATCAGCTACCAGAACGTCGACGAGGCCACCGAGCGCGCGCACATGGCACATGCGGTGGAGGTGATCCGGCGGATGACCGGCAGCGCCCCGGTCGGCTGGTACACCGGCCGCGACAGCCCGAACACCCGCCGGCTGGTCGTCGAGCACGGCGGCTTCCTCTACGACGCCGATTCGTACGCCGACGAACTGCCCTACTGGCAGCCGGTGGCCGGCCGCCAGCACCTGGTCGTGCCCTACACCCTCGATGCGAACGACATGCGCTTCGCATCGGCGCAGGGCTTCAATGCCGGCGACCAGTTCTTCAACTACCTGCGCGACTCGTTCGACGTCCTCTATGCCGAGGGCGAGGATCGCCCGCGCATGCTGTCGATCGGCCTGCACTGTCGGCTGGTCGGCCGTCCCGGACGATTCCGCGCCCTGCAACGCTTCCTGGACCACATCGAAGCCCATGACCGTGTCTGGGTCTGCCGTCGGGCCGACATCGCCCGCCACTGGCACGACCGCCATCCGCCAGCGCACGGATGAAACCGGGGCGATCTACCGCGCGATGAAACTGATCACCCTCCTGTTCGGCTTCGGGTTCGTGGCCTTCCCGCTTGCCGCCGTCTGGTATCCGAAGACGCGCTGGATGAATTTCTGCTGGCTGATGTTCCTGCTTTGCCTGCTCGGGCTCATCGCAATGGCGGTGATCGGTGGCGACGACGACTTCAGCCGCACGCTCTCCGACCGGCAGTCCATCGTGCAGCGGGTCGAAGTCCTCGAGGCGAAGGCGTTCACCGCTGCGTTCCAGCATGTGCTGCTCGACGGCCAGATGTATGGCGTGACCGCAGACACCGAGTTCACGCAAGGCGAGCGCGTCTCGCTGCGCACGATGCAGCACTGGCTGTTCAGCGACACCCGCCTGTATGTATGCAGCGAACGCGGCTGCTCGGGTGCGCAGCCAATGACCGAAGACTGACATGAGCGCACGCTGGCAGTTCTGGATCGACCGCGGCGGCACGTTCACCGACATCGTGGCGCGCCGCCCCGATGGTCGGCTGGTCACGCACAAGCTGCTGTCCGAGGATCCGGAGCGCTACCCGGATGCGGCGATTGCCGGCATCCGCGCATTGCTCG